>JAYUCD010000203.1:0-25476 GCA_043740515.1 Bdellovibrio sp.
GTTCAACCGAGAAATCCGCCGGCAAATCAGACAACGCAAATTCTTCCGACGAACCCAAAGAAAAAGCTCCAGCCAAGCGGAGTCTGATTGAAATTGCGAAATGGGTGATCCAAAATGAGGCCCGCAAAGTTGGAGCGGCTTGCAACTTTTTTATTCAAAGAATTTTTACTCTCATGGGATTTGGCAAAGCTGACTGGACGGCCAACGATTTTGCTCAGTATGTGAAGTCCAATTTTTCCCATTTTCGCCAGGCCAGTTTTTACGGAGACCGCGGCGATTTAGAGCGAAAGCGCCTGAAGGAGTACATTTGGTCTTTTCCCGAAAAAACCGGTTTGATTTTCCAGTGGAAACGAGAATCGGGTCACGGGCACATTGCAGTGGTTCAGCGGGTTGATGATCAACTGGTGATCTACCACGCAAGTCTCAACACATTTATTCCAAAGGCTCAAAGAGTTAGCCTCGAGGTCCTTTTGGACGCCTCTCGTAAAAATTTGAATGTCTTTTCTGATTTTAAGAAATAATCGGAAAAACCTCGTCCAATTTCGCCATGACTCCCGCATCGATTTTTTTCATCGCATCGAGCGCCTTCATATTGTCGTGAATTTGCTCGACTCGAGAAGCTCCTGTGATCACAGAGCTCACGTGAGGATTCTTTGAACACCAAGCAATGGCAAGCGCAGCTGGAGTCACTCCCAATTCTTTAGCGATCCCCACAAACTGCAAAGTCTTCTTCTTCACTTGATTGCTCGCCTCATCCGCCAGCCAAGACATCGAAGGCATGGCAAGCCTCGAGTCTTTTGGAATTTCATCGAGATACTTGCCTGTGAGAATTCCAGAAGCTAAAGGACTCCAGATCGTCAGCCCGAGTCCGATATCCTCAAAGAGACGTTTGTAGTCTTTGTCGACTTTTTGCCGATGGAACAAATTGTACTGCGGTTGCTCGACCACCGGTTTGTGCAAATGATGACGCTCGGCGATTTCGTAGGCAGCGCGAATCTCATCCGCACTCCATTCGGATCATCGGTGATGCCCCAGAAAAATTTGGTCGAGATCAAATAAGACAGTCTCGGCCAATTCAATTCTTTCAGAGCACTGCCCATGATTTCCTCAGACTGTCCTGCGGCATAAACTTCCGCATTGTCGAAAAAATTGACTCCGTAATCGCGAGCCACCGAAAGAGATTTTGTCGCCTCTTTCATATCCAATTGCTTTCCGAAAGTGACCCAAGAGCCGAACGAAAGTTGGCTCACTTTGACTCCGGATTTTCCTAATCGTCTGTACTCCATCACTATGACCTTTCTCGTAAAATAAAACTGAGCTTAGACGGATCTCTGAAGAAGCGCTATGCTTGATGCATGTTGGATAAAACCACGCTTTGGTATGTGATTATTGGACTTTTGTTTACGCTGATTGGTGCTTTTCAATCTGTTTTGAAACGCATGCCCCTGACAACCGCCATGATCTATCTTCCAATTGGTTACGCTTTGGGCACCCACGGCTTGGGATTGATCCGATTTGACACGCTCACAAATTCCCGCGTCATCGAGCGAATCGCTGAATTCGTTGTCATCATCTCTCTTTTTACTTCGGGTTTGAAATTGCGTTCGCCTCTGCGAAGCAAAGATTGGGTTCCAGCTTTTCGTTTAGCGACTTTTTCGATGGTTTTGACAGTGGCGATGATCGCTGTCGTCGCGGTGAGCTTCATGGATTTTTCTTGGGGCCTGGCAATTTTGCTGGGAGCCATCCTTGCGCCAACTGATCCAGTGCTTGCCTCGGATGTTCAGGTGAGAGGACCCACGGACCGAGATCCTTTGCGCTTCAGTCTCACCGGAGAAGCGGGGATGAATGACGGCACAGCTTTCCCGCTGGTGATGCTCGGCTTGGGTCTTCTCGGCTTGCACGAAATCGGAGTCAATGCGACTCGATGGCTGGCCCTCGATTTTTTCTGGGCAACAATTTTCGGGCTGGCGATTGGCGGCATAACTGGAACTTTGATAGCTCGATTTATTTTGAACTTGAGAAAGAAAAATCAAGAGACAGCAGTGCTCGATGACTTCCTAACGATCGGTTTGATTTGCCTTTCTTACGGCCTCTCTCTGATTCTTCATGCCAACGGATTCTTAGCCGTCTTTGCAGCAGGTCTGGCGCTTCGACGAGCCGAGCGCCTGCACTCTAGACAACAAGTCACATTGGGAGTCGATCCCAAAGCTGGCCCCGACTCCGAAGCAGCTCCAGCTCAGATGGCGAAAGCCGTTTTGACCTTCAATGAGCAGCTGGAAAGGCTCGGTGAAGTCGGCACCGTTCTGCTTGTCGGCGCCATGCTCGACTTCAATTTTTTTCTCAGCTCCGATCTGATCATCTTGCCCATTTTATTTCTGGGCGTGAGACCGCTTGCCGTGCTCATCGGACTTTTGGGAGTCAAAATTCCTCGAGCTCAAAGAGGATTTATTTCTTGGTTTGGAATTCGCGGCATCGGTTCTATTTATTATCTTTGCTTCGCCGTTTCTAGAGGTGTTGAAAAGGCAGGGGCCGAGCGTTTGGTCTCGGTCGTTATTTCAGCCGTTGCCATTTCAATTTTGTTTCATGGATTTTCAGTCACACCATTTATGGATTTTTATCAGGTGAATCGAGAGCGTTATACGAAACGCAGGACCAGGCGCTCTGGAGCGGTTAGCAAACCAACAATCTAATTTATTCTAAGATTTTTTCTGAGCGTAAACGAGAAGCTCTTTTCCATTTCGACGATCAATCGACTGATGCCAGCGCCCCCAAAACAGAAATTGAAAACTTTTCTTCAGGCGCTCGCGGATTTCCCATTCGGTCGCACCAAACGGAGGCTTTTCTTTTCTTTCCATCGCGAAAAAAATTCCGAGCAAGAAACCACCTGGAGCTAAAAATCTTTTCCACAGTTGCACTAACTCTTCGCGCCGTTTTGGATCGACGGCGCAGTAGCAGGTGTGCTCAAAAATAAGATCGTAATTCTGAAAATGTTCAGATCCTAATTTGAAAAGATCGCTTTCGATCCAGTGAATATTCGATAGCTTCGAGTATTTTTCTTTACCTCGCTGAATCTCTTCAGGAGAAATATCCACGGCCGTAACTACATGCCCGTGTTCGGCAAAAAAAGCGGCGTCGTTCCCGCTGCCACAGCCTAAAACCAGAACTTTGGATTTCGGCAGTTTGAGACGAGGAAGCATGTCTTTCAAACCCTCTGCGGGTTCATTCAATTCCCAGCGCGGAGTTTCAGTTTGATAAATGCTCGACCAGTATTTTTCCAAGCCCACATCGCTTCTTGGAGCGAGCCACGCCGGGAGCTCAATCTGAACTCCGTCCACGGTAATTGACTCGTCATCATAATCATCAACCAAATTAAAAAATTCAGCTTGGGCTTTTCGCGAGAAGACGAAAGGGATTCCGTCTTTTGTGTATCCGTGAAAGCGATCCCACTCGTCTAATGTCAGAGTCTTCGGATCAAAAAAAACTTCGACATCGTAGGGGAGCTGTAAGCGCCAGCCCGATTTGTATTTTAGAACTTGTTCGGCGACGAAGGGCTCGTCAAAAGCTTCGATCAAGATTTCTTCGCCTTGAGAAAGAGTTGCGAAGGCTCCGTTTTCGGCAAATTTAATGTGGCTTAGAATTTCACCTCCCAAATTGGGATCAGTAACGCGAATTTCGCCGAACAAGGCGTAACCTTCTTCATCGATGGCGATGTATTTGTTTGGTAAACTCATTTGTGTGTTTCGGAAGTCTCTTCGCTCGCAGCGGCTGGAGTTTCTGCGGTAGGAGCTTCTGAAGTCGCGGTTCCAGTTGCCGAACCCGTGATCAAAGTCGCTTCGTCGAATTGCACCGAATCTCCGGTGGTTTGCACTTTGGTGAGGATCCAGCGATCTTTTCCTGATTCATCGGGTTTTTGTCTTTCAAGCAAACCTTCGCCTGTGATTTGCGAGCTGACAGGACTCGAGTCGCCAGTCGAGTCTTTGAACGAGTAAACGAAGAAGGCTTTTACTTTTCCTGAGCCGATGACTTCGGTCCAAATTTTTTCAACTGTGATGTCGGTGGCAGAAGGGCGCTTGGCTTTGACTGTGGTGTTAATCAACTCGGCCATTCGATCTTGGATGCCGGAATGCGTCTCGAAGCTGACTGGAGACTCGTGATGTACTAAATGCCAAGTCCAAGAAAGCAAAGCTACGAAGATGATCAAACTCAAATATTTCATGAATGAAACCCCTGCATACTGACTTGAATTCAGCCTCAAGATCAGAGTAATTCTAATGGAATGAGATTGCGTGATTTTCGTCGGGACTTCAATAAGAACTTCAGCAAGAATTTGAATAAGGTCACGGATGTGATTGGGGGTTTGGCAACGGATGTTGTTGAGCAAGTGAACTCGCCCAAAGCAAAAGCCGCCTTAAACTCTGCGTTAGATCTGCTTCGTCCACACTTTCTCAGTCTTGGAGCGCGCGTTTCTATTTTGAGTAGCTCACAAGTCGAGCTGACTTTGCCGCGCAAATTGAGAAATCTCGATGAGCACGGACAAATTTTACCTGAAGTGCAAATTTCAGCCGCTATCGAAGCCTACAGAATGTTGTGGCGAAGAAACGCACCCGAAGGTCACTTTCAAATTCTGATCAAAGAAGCTGAAGCCAAGTTTTTGAAATTTAGCAAAACTGATTTCAAAATCCGCGGCGAGCTGAGCGAAATCACTCGTGAGTCCAAATGGGCCGAGCTTGCGAAATACAAAAAATCTTCGCACGAGATGACTTTACATCTCTTCGACGAAGAAAATCAGATCTGCAGTGAAATTGAAATTCGCAGTGAATTCTTTCTCAAAGAAATGTTGGAATGGAAATAAAATGTCAGTTCTTGAATCCGAATTTGATTTAAATTCACCCGAGTTCAAAGCCAATCGCGACAACTTACTGAGTCTTGTTGGCCAATGGAAAAAGCGAATCGAAGAAGTCAAATTGGGCGGCGGCACTGAAGCCATCGCTAAACACAAATCTCGAGGCAAGCTGACAGCGAGAGAGAGAATCGAATCTTTGGTCGACCCGGGAACTTCCTTTTTGGAATTTTCCACTTTGGCTGCTTGTGATATGTATGAAGGCCAAGCACCGGGCGCCGGAATCGTCACTGGAATCGGAGTCGTCTCTTCCGTCGAGTGCGTAATTGTCGCTAACGATGCGACTGTCAAAGGTGGAACTTATTTTCCCATGACAGTGAAGAAACATCTTCGCGCCCAAGAGATCGCCATGGAAAATGGATTGCCATGCATTTACCTCGTCGATAGCGGTGGAGCCTTTCTTCCGATGCAGGCCGAAGTTTTTCCAGACCGAGATCACTTCGGCCGCATTTTCTACAACCAAGCTCGAATGTCAGCGGCAGGAATTTCTCAAATTTCCGTGGTGATGGGTTCTTGCACTGCCGGCGGCGCCTATGTTCCCGCAATGAGCGATGAGAATGTCATCGTCAAAGACAACGGAACTATTTTTCTGGGCGGTCCGCCCTTAGTCAAAGCTGCGACGGGGGAAGAAGTCACAGCTCAAGATCTAGGTGGAGCGCATGTTCACTGTGATATCAGCGGTGTCACAGATCATTTCGCCGAGAGCGATGAGCACGCACTCGATATCACTCGAGATATCGTAGCTCACCTCAATCACCGCAAACAGGTCAGTTTGAAAATGACGCCGATCGAAGAACCGCTTTTTCCTGCCGAAGAAATTTATGGAATCGTTTCCAAAGATTCGCGAGTCCCATACGACGTGCGCGAAATCATCGCTCGTTTGGTCGATGGCAGCCGCTTTCACGAATTCAAACACAACTATGGATCTAGTTTGGTTTGCGGCTTCTCGCACATCTGGGGAATGCCGGTCGGAATTATCGCCAACAATGGAGTGCTGTTCAGCGAGTCGGCCTTGAAAGCGACTCATTTTATTGAACTGTGTGAGCAGCGAATGATTCCATTGGTGTTCTTGCAAAATATCACCGGCTTTATGGTCGGTCAGAAATATGAGAACGAAGGAATCGCAAAACACGGCGCCAAAATGGTGATGGCCGTTTCCAATGCTCGAGTTCCAAAATTCACGGTGGTGATTGGTGGATCTTACGGCGCGGGAAATTACGGAATGTGTGGACGGGCTTTTCAACCGCGGCAACTTTGGATGTGGCCGAATGCTCGCATCTCAGTGATGGGTGGGGAGCAAGCCGCCAATGTTCTGCTGACTGTGAAAATGGAACAGCAGGCATTGAAAGCCGGAAGCAAAGCTGCAGCGGCAGCAATGACCGTGGCTCAGCAAAATGAATTCAAGCAACCGACTCTGGAAAAATATGACAAAGAAAGCTCGGCTTATTATTCGACGGCTCGACTGTGGGACGATGGGATCATTGATCCGAAAGACACGCGGCAAATTCTTGGATTGGGAATAGCTGCAAGTCTCAATAAAGATTGGGGACCGGTGCGCCAAGGCGTTCTGCGAATGTAGCTTTTGAAATGGAATGCAAAGAGGAAAATATGATCAAAGTGACCGAAGAAAAAAATATTGCCTTTGTAAGCCTCGATCGGCCCGAAGTCCGAAATTCTTTCAATCCTCAATTGATCGAAAAGATCACCACGGCATTTGCAACCTTGTCGATGCGAAAAGATTTGCGAGCGATTGTTTTATCAGGTGAAGGAAAGGTTTTTTGTGCGGGAGCTGACCTCAACTGGATGAAGGAAATGATTCTCTACAATCTGCAAAAAAATGAAGAGGACGCGCATCTTCTATTCAAAATGTTTGCTGCCGTCTGGAACTGTCCCATTCCTGTGGTCGGATTGGTGCACGGTGCTGCTTTCGGCGGAGCGCTGGGCTTGGTCGCTTGTTGTGACTATGTGATTGCTGAAGAGCACACAAAGCTTTGTTACTCTGAAGTGCGCTTGGGCCTGGTGCCGGCAGTGATCAGCCATTTTATTTTGCGAAAATGCGCAACCGGAGTTATGGCTCCACTCATGCTCACCGGTAAAATTTTTTCGCCGAAAGAAATTGCTGGCAGTGGCTTCATTCATGAAATTGTGCCGGAGAACCATCTTGCTGAGTCATTGGCCAAAGTGATTCAGTATTTCAACGATTCTGGTCCAGAAGCGGTTCGAGACACCAAGCAGTTGACTCGAAAGATGTGGGATTTGAATTGGTCTCAATCGGCTGATGAGTCCTGCAAGGTCATTTCTCAGCGCCGGATCAGCTCGGAAGGGCAAGAAGGATTGCTGGCGTTTCTAGAAAAACGAGATCCCAATTGGAAAATTCAAAATGGCCAGTAAAAAAATTCAACGTTTAGCAATCGCCAACCGTGGTGAGGTCGCGGTTCGAATCATCCGAGCTTGTGAAGAGCTTGGAATTGAAAGTGTGCTTTTGCACTCGGAAGCCGATATGGGTACCCGCGCCTATCGGTTAGCGTCGAAAAAAATCTGTATTGGTCCCGCCGCCACAGCTGACAGTTATTTGAATATTGCCGCCAATATTCAGGGAGCCCTAGCAGGCAATGCCGACGCCGTTCATCCTGGATTTGGTTTTCTATCTGAGAATGCTGAATTTGCCGAAGCTTGCGAAAAAGCTGGATTGATTTTTGTCGGTCCACCGGTCAAGGCGACTCGCATTCTGGGCGATAAAGTTCGCTGCAAAGAGCTTGCGAAAAAATTAGAACTGCCGCTTGTCCCAGGATATGACGGTGAAAATCAAACACTCGATTTTCTCGTCAAGGAAGCAGAGAAAATTGGTTTTCCTGTGATCGTTAAAGCGGCGGCCGGTGGTGGTGGCCGAGGAATGAAAGTGCTTCGAAGCTCAGCCGAAGCCAAAGAATTAATTGAGTCGGCGCAAAGAGAAGCAGTTTCTGCTTTCGGCTCGCCAAAAGTCTTTCTGGAAAAATATCTCGATCGCGCCAAGCACATTGAATTTCAAATTTTCGGCGATAGCTCAGGCCGGGTGATTCATTTGATGGACCGTGAATGCTCTGTGCAACGTCGGCACCAAAAGATAATTGAAGAAGCAACGTCACCCTCTCTTTCATCTGAACTTCGGCGAAAAATGGGAGAGGCGGCCATTCTGATTGCTTCTCAAGCGGGTTACAAAGGTGCGGGGACGGTTGAATTTCTATTGCAAGATGAAAAATTCTTTTTGCTCGAAGTGAACACTCGTCTTCAAGTTGAACATCCCGTAACCGAAATGGTTATGGGAGTCGATCTGGTCAAGGCGCAGATTTTGACAGCGCAAGGAGATCCCGTTTTTTCAGAACAACAAACGATCGCAGCTCGAGGGCATGCCGTCGAATGCAGAATTTACGCAGAGAATCCGTACTTGGGTGGAATTCCGTCGACCGGAATTTTAGGCAAAGTCATTTGGCCCGAAGGTCCCGGAAGACGTTTCGAATATGGCTTTGAAGAAGGAGATGAAATCACGCCATTTTACGATCCGATGATAGCCAAGGTGATTGTCTGGGACGAAAATCGAATTCGCTGTATCCAAAAAATGAAAAAAGTCCTTCGTGATTCGGTCATCTTCGGTGTTGAGACCAACATTCCATACTTGCTTGAAATTCTCTCTCATCCTGAATTTGTCCAAGGAAAAATGACCACTCGATTTATTGAAAATCATTTTTCTGAAGCTCTGGAACTTCCCGCACTTTCTGAGGCGGAGAAAAACTTTGCTGAACAAGCTTTGAAAACATTTCGTCCTGCTTCGACAGCAATTGGAAACTCGGGCGAGTTGGTCAATTCTCCTTGGCAGCAATCGTGGAGAGGAGTCTAGATGAATACGGCTCAACTTCTTAAAGGTCAGCTTTGGATTCATTTTGAAGGTCGAAGTTTTAAATATGAAAATCCAAATCAGAAAAAATTTGGCAAACAGAAATCTTCTGCTGGTAAAACCGGCGAAATCAAAGCGCTCATGCCTGGAAAAATCACGAAGCTTTTGAAAAAAATGGGTGATCAGGTTGAGGCCGGTGAAGTGGTGATGGCGATGGAAGCGATGAAAATGGAATACACTCTGAAAGCGGATGTTGCTGGAGTGATTGAGCAGCTCGACTGCAAAACTGGGGACCAAGTTTCACTTGGTAAAACGCTTTTCAAAGTGAAGGTCTCTCATGTCTCGTAAGATCGAAATTGTCGAAGTTGGATTGCGGGATGGATTGCAGAATGAGAAAGCTGTGGTGCCAGTCGATATTCGCATCGAAGCAGCAAGACGGATCGCTCTGGCTGGCGTTCGCAGATTGGAAATCGGTGCCTTTGTTCGCCCCGACAAAGTCCCTCAGATGGTAGGTTCGAAGCAGGTCACTTCCGAAGTGATTCGCCTGCAAAAAGCAAAAAAAATTCCCGCTCAAGTTCAATTCTCGGCTCTCGTGCCAAATGAGCAAGGCATGCTTGAAGCCCTGGACACGAAAGTCGGTGAGATTGCGATTTTTGCATCAGCCACCGATTCATTTTCTCAAGCGAACACCAACTGTTCGATCGAAGAGAGTTTTCAGCGATTCGAGATCGTGATGAAGCTTGCGAAAAAGAATAAAATCAAAGTTCGTGGTTACCTGTCGATGTGTTTCGGATGTCCTTTCGAGGGATTGGTTCCCGAGAAGAAAGTGGTTCAGTTAGCGAAGCGTTTACATGAAATCGGTTGCTTTGAAATTTCAATCGGCGACACAATTGGTGCTGCCAATCCTGCACAAGTATCAAAACTGTTTACTAAACTGAAAAAAGCCGTGCCCTCGCGAAAATTAGCCGCACATTTTCACGACACTCGGGGAACAGCACTGGCAAATGCTTTGATGGCCTATCAAGTTGGCATTCGAGTTTTCGACACCAGCCTCGGCGGCCTGGGCGGTTGTCCTTATGCACCTGGCAGCTCTGGCAATGTTTCCACTGAAGACATGGTTTACATGTTTGAGAGGATGGGAATTGCTACAGGAATTAATTTACCTCAGTATATTGAGATCAATCATTGGTTTAGCGAAGTCACTGGCAAGCAACTCTTATCAAAAGTTGCCAAAGCGGGTCTTCCCAAGGCCTGAAGTGATCTTCTAGGAGTCTCTCATGCGCATCTCTGATGTTTCGATTCGCAATCCTGTTTTCGCTTGGATGTTGATGATCGCCTTGATCACATTCGGAGCAATCAGTTTTTCGCGAATGGGAGTCAGCCAACTTCCCGATGTGGATTTCCCGGTGGTCAATGTGGCATTGACACTCGAGGGTGCTGCTCCAGAAATTATGGAGACCACAGTCGTCGACCCGATCGAAGATGCGCTTTCAACTGTTGAGGGCGTGCGAACAATCACATCAAGTTCACGCACCGGCCTTGCCAGTGTGACAGTCGAGTTTGAGTTAGAGAGGGATATCAATGTTGCACTTCAAGAGGTGCAAACCAAAATTGCTCAAGCGCAAAGATTGCTTCCGAGCCAAGTCGACCCTCCAGTCATTTCAAAAACCAATCCCGATGATTCGCCCATTTTGTGGTTGGCACTGACCTATGATAAAAATGATCCGAAATTTTTAATGAAATATGCCAAAGACTTTCTGAAAGATCGGTTCACAACCGTTCCCGGAGTTGGCGAGATCACACTTGGTGGCTACACGGCGCCCGCACTGCGTGTTTGGGTCAAGCCTTCAGCCCTGACAAAATTCAATATCGCCGTGAATGATATCATCGACGCGATCAAGAGTGAGCACTCTGAAATGCCTGGCGGATTCGTAGAGAATCTGAAACAAAATTTCAACGTACGCACAATGGGTGAAGCTAAGAGCGTCGAAGAATTCAAATCGATCGTTATCAGCAAACGGGCTGGCTCTCTGATTCAAGACTCATCGAATATTCTTCGCTTAGGACAGGTTGCCGATGTTCGAGAAGATCTCGATGATATTCGGCGCATGTCGCGATTCAACAAACAGCCGGCTATCGGACTGGGAGTCAAAAAGCAGCGTGGCTCTAATGCTGTGGCTGTGGCCAAAGGTGTGAAAGCAAAGATGGCGGAATTAAATTCGAAGCTGCCAGAAGGCATGCATTTGAATGTCAATTTCGATAGCACCAAGTTCATCGAGCAATCGGTCAGTGCCTTAACAGAGCATCTGATACTTGCGGTCTTTCTGACCTCTTTAGTTTGTTGGATTTTCCTGGGTAGTTTTTCAGCGACACTAAATGTTTTGTTATCGATTCCCACTTCGATCATGGGTGCCTTTATTGGCTTATACTTCTTCGGCTTCACCCTAAACACGTTCACACTTCTTGGTCTCACTCTCGCCATCGGAATTGTCGTCGACGATGCCATCATGGTTCTGGAAAATATTTTTCGCTACAACGAAAAAGGTGTGGGCCGAATTGAATCGGCAATCATCGGAGCTCGCGAAATTACTTTCGCCGCTTTAGCGGCCAGCATCGCAGTCGTCGCTATCTTTTTGCCGGTTGCCTTTATGAAAGGAATTATCGGCAAATATTTCCTCCAATTCGGTGTTACGATTTCTTTGGCTGTCTTACTTTCCTTGCTCGAAGCTTTGACCATCACTCCGATGAGATGTGCGACTTTTGTTCAGCACGGTGAGCGCACGACCTGGATGGGAAAAGCTTTCGAGAGGGGAATGCAGAGGCTTAAAGGATTTTATGAAAAGAGCCTAGCCTGGTCGTTGAATCACAGTTGGCAAATAGTGCTTGGATCCATTCTTTTTGTTGCAGCTTCTTTTGCGATTGTGAAAACTTTGAATAAGGAAATGATTCCGCTTCAAGATCAGTCCATTTTTATTGCCAGAGTTCAATGTCCGATTGGAAGCTCTCTCGCATTTACCGACGGTCAGGTGAAAGAATTGGAAGCTTGGTTTTTAAATCGGCCTGAAGTTGAGAAAGTCTATGCGGCTGTCGGCGGCTTTGCGGGTCAATCCAATGATTCAAATACTGGATTTATGTTTGTTACAATGAAGGATAAGGGAGATCGCCCCCAAGATCCTGAATCAAAAAAAGTTCTCTCACAGCAAGAATTCATGAATCTAGCACGGCAAAATTTTGCAAAAAACAAGGACGCCAAAGTGTTTATGCAGGATCTGTCGAGCCGGGGCTTTGGAGCCGGACGAGGATTTCCTATCGAACTTAGAGTCTCGGGCCCGGATTGGCAAACATTGGCTGAGCAAAATTCCAAATTGATGGATGCAATGAAAGCCTCTGAGCTGATGGTTGATGTGGACTCGGATTATCTCGTGGGAATGCCAGAGATTCAAATCACCCCAGATCGACAACAGGCGGCGCTTCACGGGGTCAGCGTCAGCGCGATCGGAACAACAGTTAATGCACTGATTGGCGGAGTCAAATCGGGGCAGTACGAAAAAGATGGCCACCGTTACGATATCCGTTTGAAAATCGAAACGGCGAAGGATCAGCTTGGTGAAATTGATAAATTGTTGATTGGTAACAGTCGCTCCAATTTGATTCCAATCACTCAAGTCACAAAAAAAGAAACCAAAGCCAGTCTCCAATCGATTTCTCGAGTCGATCGCCAGCGCTCGATTTCCGTCTACGCCAATTTGAAGCCCGGAAGCTCTCAACAAGCGGCCTTGGATTTCATCAAAGTAAAAGGAAAAGAATTGCTAGCGCCAGGCTACACAGTGGAACAGACAGGAACCTCTCGAACTTTTCAAGAGTCGATTCGAAGTTTAATTTTTGCACTGATCCTCGGACTTTTTGTGGCCTATATGGTTCTTGCAGCACAGTTCAATTCCTATATTGATCCCATTTCGGTTTTGATGGCTTTGCCTTTCAGTTTCAGTGGAGCTTTTTTTGCTTTGGTTCTGACTCACCAGTCGATCAATATTTATTCGATGATTGGAATTCTTTTGCTGATGGGAATCGTGAAAAAGAATTCGATTTTGCTGATCGAATTCACAAATACCGTGAGAGATCGGGGGGCGCCATCGGCTCGAGCGGCGCTGCTTGAAGCATGTCCAACAAGGTTGCGCCCAATCCTGATGACTTCGTTTGCTACTGTCGCCAGCGCGATTCCGTCGGCTGTGGCAACGGGTGCAGGTTCTGAGACCTTTAAGCCAATGGCCATCACTTTGATTGGCGGAGTTTTGGTTTCGACTTTACTGACCTTGTTTGTGGTTCCTTGCGCCTATCTTTTAATGGATAAGTGGAGAAAAAGAGATAGCTCTCGAGCAGAAATTTCACAGGCCTTTGGCAAAGTAGGCGAAGCAGAAGTCGCTTCCTGAAATTCGATTGAGTTGGCCTTTGCTTTGCTCTAGATAAAGGCATGCAAATTCAAAAATCATTACATGCTTGGACATTGGCTTTGATGTTCACTTTGGCGCTGTTCCTGGTGCTATTTGCCTATTTAGTGCGAAAGCCACTTTGTATTGATTCCAAGCTTGTCGAAAGAATTGACAGCCTTTCTCCAAGCGGAAGTTCTTCTGCTTACCGCTGTGGCTTGCGACGACACGTGGATTTTGACCCAGTTCTAGCTTCACAAGCTCGAGAGCTCAGCCGCAAGTTTCAGAAATTCGAAAGGTTCTTTGATCTCTTGGGACCTCTGAAATCCAGAGTCAATCTAACTGTCATCTCAGGCCAAGGAAACAATTATAAAATTCATGATCATGACTTAGTCATCAACGAATCCTTATTGAAATCCCCTGGCGAGTTGGAAAAAGCACTCCTGCGAATTTGGTTTCGTGAGCGAGTCACAGACGATCTGCAGTCTCAGCCGCTGCTCGAAGAGAGTGTCACCGATTTGTTATACTATGCCTTTGCAGGTCGGCTCGATCTGCAGAAGGTGACGACGGGTCTCAGCCTTCAGTCAGATCGAGAGGCTCGTTGGCCTAGAATCCTTGCGACCTGGAAGGGCTATTGCCAAGGAATGTGGACTTCGACTCAGGATTTAAAATCTTGTGCCGACAGAGTCGATTCTAAACAGCAACTTCAAATTCAGTCGATTCGGCCTCTTTTATCGCAGTCACTGATTGAAAGCTTTAGCTCGCTGAGCTCATCGGATCAGATTGAGTTCTTGCGCAGTTTTTCCCGGAACTTGAACAAAGCTCAATTTCAAGTCGACAACTTCGGGCGTTCTGACGCTGAGCCTTTTCAGCAGGGATATCAAGAGGCAGCAGCTCAAATTGAAAATTGGATTTATTTTTTCAACCAACTGTCCCGCGAGTCAGAACAGCTGCAAAAATTTTCAATGATTTTTGAGAGCACTCTCAAGCGTCGGGGTTTCGATTCAGATTCACATAAATCTTTCATCGATATTCTGGTTTTCACAGAAAGTCTAAAAAAAGAGCAAAGCCAAGATCTGTTGAAGCAAATCGAAAAAAACGAGCGGGATCTGATCGCTGTCGAGTTCGACAAAGGACAGATCCAAATGAATTTCGGATTTGAGGCTGTGGACGGCCGGATTTTTGCACCAATCATGGCGTCCAACGGACTCTATTTGCACTGTGGAATTCCGAGTCTTCATGAAATTGGAAAATTTGCGAAGCGAGTCCAGAAACTCATCTACGTCCACTATTGCCCAGGTCAGAAAATCCGGCTCGAAGGCTTGTTTTCCGATGGCATCAAAAGTTTCGCTTCACAAAATCCGGATCTGAAATTTGCAGAATTTCACATGCCATCTTTGATGCTAGCGATTGAAAAATTGCCTGGGCAGAATCCCTTGGAGCTGCTCTCTCATGCTCAAGGAGACTCTCTTCAAAAAATTGGCTGGCAAAAGCCTCGCTATGATAAAAGCATCAATGCATTTCACGCTCAGAGCGTGATTGAAATGGTCGACTGGTACCGGCTCTAACTGAATTTGAGATTCATTCTAACCGTGGGATCGAATTTCTTTCACATGATTTTGCGCATCGACAAACACGCACACAGGTTTATGCTGATCGGCTTCAGCTTCTGAATAGCTCGCATAGCAAGCGATAATCACAACATCACCTTTGGCTACATGGCGAGCAGCAGCTCCATTTAAACAGATTTCACCTTCTTTTCCGAGGATGACGTAAGTGTGAAATCGAGCGCCGTTGTTGCAATTGTAAATATCAACTTGTTCAAACAAGCGAAAGCCTGCAGCTTTGATCAACTTTGGACAAATGGAAATCGATCCTTCGTAGGTCAGGTCCGCTTCTGTAACATTGGCACGATGAATTTTGGATTTGAGCATGGTGAGAGTCATAGCGATTCCTTGTTAGTTATTCATTTTCAGTGCGAGAAACAATCCCTGCAGAACCAAATCCGGTTGGATCACATCAAATATTTTTTCTTTTTCAAAAAGCGAAGAAAATCCGCCAGTGCCAATGACAAATGGCTTTTCGCCCTCGAAACACTCTTCACTGATGCGACTGGAGATTTCTCGAATGGTACCCAAATGGCCGAAATACAATCCTGATTGAAGACTTTCGACCGTGGTTCGGCCTAAGGTTTCCTTCATCGGCACGATCTCAACAGATGGAAGCTTGGCTGTTTTGCTTTCTAGCGCTTCCATGCTTAAGCGCAAGCCGGCGACGATGGAACCCCCAAGATAGTCCTTATCTTTTGAAATGGCACAAAAGGTGGTGGCCGTCCCAAGATCGATCACCACCATATTTTTCTTCGGATATAGGTGAGTCGCAGCGATCGCATTAGCGATTCGGTCCGAACCTACCTCAACAGGATTTCGGTAATTGATTTTCAAGCCTGTTTTTACTCCCGCTTGCAGTAAGAAGGGATTGAGATTGAAATATTTTTTGCAGGCATTTTTAAGCGAATAAACCACATCAGGAACAACGGAACACAAAACAATTTGTTTGATCTGGGTGGGATCCATCGAATTCTCTCGCAGAACAGTTCTCAAAAAAACCCCAATCTCATCGGACGAGGCCCCTGCCTGAGAATTTTTTCGAAAGCGCAGGCGGATCTTTTCTTGTTCAAAAACTCCACCATAAATCTGACTGTTGCCAACATCCAAAGAGAGAATCATTTGCTGCGTCCTTCTTGTAAAAATGAATGGAGGTAATTTCCCAAGTAAGCTGAAAGCTCTAGTTTCGTATTTAAGCTCTGATCTCGATTTCCTTGTTTGTAAATCTGAAAGGAATGTGAATCAAGTGAACCTGAGCCCTTGATTTCATGCACATCATTTTGAATGATCAAATCAGCTTTCGAGTGAGCAAAAAGTTTTTTGACGGCGTTCTCACGGTCCTCGATCGACTTGCTGGCTGTCAGTTTGAAAGCAATTATTTTGAGATCTTGATTGTTCGCGATCTCTCTCAAATGATCCACCAGTTTGGGATTTTTTTTGAACTTCAATTGCAAAATATCCTCAGAAGATATTTTTCCCGGAGAAACAGATGTCGGTGAGAAATCACTGACGGCCGCCGCATGAATCACAGCCCGATAATCTTTGAGAGGAAGCTCACGGCGTAAAACATCTTCCAAGTCAGCAAAGCTTTCAAACTCTAACTTTTCACACTGGCCCGTCGGCAGCATTGAAGATTTTGAATGTACAAAAGTCAGGTCAAAACCAAGTTGAATCAAAGTATCGCTCAACTGAGCTCCGGTTGCGCCGGTCGACCGATTGCTAATCACGCGGACAGCATCGATTGCTTCCGAAGTTCCACCAGCCGTCACAAGAATACGCGAAGACAGCACAGCCTTCTGATTTGAAGTTTTAATTATCGATTTCGGTGCAGGAGAAAAGCTTTCGAGATTATTCTGAATTTCTCGCAAGATCAGTTCCGGATCGAGCAATCGACCCCAGCCGATCTCGCCACAAGCAAGCACTCCAGATGCTGTTTCTAAAATCCCGATACCGAGCGAGCGCAATTTTTGAATAGAGGTCTGAGTGATGGGATGCAAATACATCGCGGTGTTCATGGCAGGAGCTATCAAGTAAGGCTTCTTAAAATCGTGAGCGAGAAATTGGGTCGTCAACAGATCATCACCCACTCCGCTGGCAATTTTATTGATAAAGTTAGCGCTGGCAGGTGCAGTGATAATCAAGTCTGCCCAGCGGACCAGATGAATATGGTCCATCACATTTCCACCTTCAAAGAGATCACTGACGACTTTTCTACTGGTCAATCCTTCCAAAGTCGCAGGACCGACAAATTGAAGGGCAGCGGACGAGGCGACAACTTGAACAGAATGCCCAGTCTGAATCAATTTAGAAATCAGTTGGCAGGCCTTGAAGCAAGCGATTGAGCCCGTCATCTGGAAAAGTATTTTTGCTTTGCCTGAAGTCGCATTAAATTCTGACATTGTCGATCAACCTCACCTCTCCCAAATGTGCCGCAACAAAACGACGATTTCCGATATCTTTCAGATAATCGACTTTGAATTTTTTTTCAGTCAAAAGCCGAGTAGCTTCTTCGGCGCTGGTAGCCCCGGAGATAATATGATTGATCAAAGGAGCCCGCTCTCTTTCTGCCTCAGTCAATCGCGTGTTGCGAGAACTCATTGCCAGGCCATCGAATTCGCGAAGTGTGGGGACCGCAAGAATTTCACATTCAAGAAAGAAAGCGCGAGCCATTCCGCGAATCAGCTCCAATTGTTGAAAGTCTTTTTCGCCAAAAAAAGCCTGATGAGGTCGCACTAAATTCAGCAATTTCATAACGACAGTCAAAACCCCATCAAAATGGCCTGGCCGATTGTGCCCGCAAAGATCCAAACTCAATTCGGATTCACTGATTTTGTATCTGTATTGATCGGGATAAAGTTCAAAATAGGTGGGTACAAAAACAACATCTACCTTATTTTTTTCAGCTATTTTCTGATCACTTTCCCAGGTGATCGGATATTTTTCAAAGTCAGATGGATCATTGAACTGAGTCGGATTGACAAAAATGCTTAGAACACTGAGCTCGTTCAACTCTCTCGATTTTTTCATTAAGCTCTCATGTCCTTGGTGTAGAGCTCCCATCGTCGGAACAAAACCAATTTTTTTCGCAAAAACACTTTGTGACTTTCGCCAAGCCGCCATTTCAGAAGCTGAGCGTATGATCAAGGGGCTCGTCATTAGTTTCATCAATAGCTCTCTTTGCTCGATGGAAATTCTTTGCTCCGGACATCGCGGTGAAAATGATTGAAAGCGCCTTTCAGCATTTCAAATCCATCTAAATATTTGCGCAAAAATTTGGGTTGAAATTCAGAATTCATTCCCAGTAGATCTTGTAAAACTAAAACCTGACCGTCGCAGTCGACGCCGGCGCCAATGCCAATGGTTGGAACCTGCAAGCTTTTGGAAATTTCTCCAGCGAGCTTGGCCGGAACGCACTCAAGCACAAGCGAAAAACATCCAGCCTTTTGCAGTGCTTGGGCTTCTTCAAAAATTCGGTCATGATCTTTGGAATCACGTCCTTGAACCTTGAATCCACCGAGCTGATGCACCGATTGAGGTGTCAGTCCCAGGTGACCCATGACAGGCACGCCTGAATCCACACAGTGCTCGATAAATTGAAGATTGCCTTTCGCACCTTCCAATTTAACAGCCTGGGCGCCAGCGCGCATGACTTCGCCAACAGAGTTCATATTTTCTGATAAGTCTTTTCGATAAGCCAAAAAGGGAAGGTCTGCGACAACAAATTTGCTCGGAGCTCCTTTGGCAACGGCCGCCGTATGAGTTGCCATTAATTCAACAGTGGCATTCAGCGTGGTGGAAAAACCATGCATCACCATGGCCGCACTGTCGCCGACCAGAAGACAATCTATTTCACTGGCGTCTAAGATTTTGGCAAAAGAATAATCATAACAAGTCACCATGGATATTTTTTCGGACTGTTGCTTGCGGAGGGAAAAATCTTGGATTTTCATAATTGATTTCTCGTTTCAGAAGAAGTTGTTTGAGAAGTGCTTACAGTCTCAAGCTTCACAGCAGGTGAGGGGAAAAAGACTTCCGCAAAGGCTTGGTAAATTTTGAAAAAAGAATCGCTTTTCAGCGCTTCGAGATTTTTCCGCACTGTCATTAAATCTTTGCGAGCAAAAGGACCGGTGAGGGCCGTTTCCAAATGAGTTTCAAGATTGGAAAAGATTTGTTTTCGATAAGCATGCGCCGCTGATTCGGGAACGCCGATTTGCTCAAGACCTTGTGCCATCTTCTGCCACAGAATTGTCGTGAAATTTCCACTGATCACGCAAAGGGAATGATAATAAGCTTTTTGACCTGCTGAGATTTGAAACGCGAGGTTTGGCAAGCCGGGCAAGATTTCTTTCAGATTCGAAGTGCTTGTCGTGACGAAAGGGATGCTTTCGTAAGTTTGGCGATCATAGAAATGCTCAGAAAAAGTCATCAGTGGGTGAGCCGATATCATGCCAGGAATTTCTAAGGCTCCCGAAAAATGCAAAACTGTTTTGCCGGCTGGCTGCAGATTTTCTTGATAAAAACTTTGTAGAGCCGAATCAGAAATAAGCAACAGAACATGACTGGCTTCTTCTAAATGGATTTTGAGCAAATCTAGAGACTGATGCCGACTCCAGCTTTGGAAATGAAAATTCAACAATTGAAAGTAATAAGCGAAATGTTTTGCGGTTCGACCCGAACCAATAATCAAATATTTAGCCATGGTACCTGTCCTTTGGGATCAAGTCCTGAGTTTGTGAAAGCCTTCAACGCGCCAATTCGAACAAAACTTCAAAGTCTCGGTCTGAAGATCCAAGCTTCGAACTCCGATAATTTAATCCTTTTCAAAATATTGTCAATGGCTTAAGGATCAAGCATGGAAAAACGAATTTACTGGGTCTTAGTGCTTCTGGTGGCAATCTCAGGATTGGGGATCATGATTTATTATGGTGTCCAACCTAAACCCATACCTAAAATTAAGCTCAGTCAGTTTGAAAGTCCCCGCGTTTTGGCAAACTCAATTTTGCTGCGACTTCGAGAAGAAGTTCGAAACAATTCAGTGGTTTTTCTCGGCGTCGAGCCAGAGCATCCTGAACAAATGCAGGTTTGGCGAGAATTTTTGAGCCAAAATCAGGAGGCTGGGTCGACTTATCAAATTGTGGTGGTGGATGAAAATCTCAATGCTGCAAAACTTTTCCCTGAGGCCACTGTCCTCAATACCAAGCTTCAACTTCAAACCTTGGCCGATGGAATTCAGAAGGCGACCTCGATGGGCCAACGAGTAGCGGTCATCACCGCTTCTCTTTATACTTCGCAAATCATTTTTGGAAATTTAGTTCACGCCTACAAGGAAATTCTCAAAAAGAAAGAGCAGACAGCAAACGAATTCATGCCGCTCAGTTTTTCAATTGTGGATTTCCCACGAGCCCGAGAGCAAGAAAAATCAATGCTTCACGCTTGCATTGTCGACGGAGTTGACCAAACGGGCATGGGTCCCTTTGGCTGCGTGATTGTGCAAATGTCGAGAGCCAATTACCGCAAACGTTACAACCCAGGTAGCGGCGTCGGCTTGGTCAATCAAGTGGGACTGAAAGATTATCTCGTGCTCTACACAAACGAAAAATAAATCCCAAGATCTGCTTGCGTTTTCAATTCAGCCAGATTGAAGTGGCTCTAATTGTGTCGCCGCAGACACGACAGAAAACGGAGTTCCCATTTGAAAACACTGATTTATTCATTGATGCTGATCTTGATTTCAAATTTCGCTCAAGCTGAAGTGTCAACTTCGCGCTCTTACAAAGAAACGGTGACATTCATTCACGAATTGAATGCCAAGTATCCAGAGAACACCGAACTCTTCGTGCTCGGCTATTCGAATGAAGGGATCGCTATCGAAGGGATCAAGCTCGGAAAAGGCTCTGTGCACAACCTGGTGGTGAGCACTCATCATGGCAATGAACATGGATCCACCGAAGTCGCGCTTGGATTTGCCGAATCCGTGGCACAAACGCCGCTCGACGGAATCACGATGTATTTGATTCCTGTGTTGAATATCAACGGCTACGATGTTCGAGATCGCTATGAGCAGGCCAACGGAAACCCATCGGATCCAAATCGTGATTATCCCGGACCTTGCGGAACCGAGGGGCCCTTTCATTTGCGCAGCACCCAAGCTCTCGCTGATTTTATTGCTAAAGAAAATATTGTTGCCTCCGCGACCTTGCATACTTATTGGCCGGCGGTTGGCTATCCATGGGGAATCTCAACCCTGGATCGAACGACGCCCTACACTCCAATTTTCATGAATATGGTCAAAGTGGCGACAGACACGAGCCATTACAACATGGGAAACACAGCAGATCTTGTTTATCCGGCAGACGGCACTTTCGAAGACTATGCTTTCTGGAAACATGGAATCTGGTCGATTTTGTTTGAGCTCGGCGAAACTCATTCGCCAAGCTCGGCTGATCTGGAAACGATGGTCAATGTGAATGTCCCGAATATGAGAAAAATGTTTGAAGTTGCACCCAAGACGAGAGCTGAAAACCACAGCTTCACTGGCAAATGCTCGCCAGCTCTTAAAATTCTTGATTTGCATATCGAGTAATCAAACGGCGCCAACAAGCAGTACCGCCGTCTAAAAGATTTCGTGACTCAGCGGTCGTCGCGGGGCACGAAAATAAGTACGTGGTGAGAGATCCAAAAGATCCGAAATCTTTGGCATATAAACGCAAGCATAGCGATCCACCTGATAGGCGAAATAGCTCTCTTCGTTTCCAGCTCGCATCAATTGACCCCAATGTTCATTGTACATCAGTTGTTGGACTTTGATGTGACCACTGATTTCCGAATCGATTTCAGAAATTTGCTTTTGCAGAAGATCAATTCGGCTTTCATCAACTGAACCCATTTTATCAATTCTTTGAGTCATCAAATCAGTGAGCTCTTCTTCCATCGGCTCTTTTTTCTTCATCAAAGATTCGATATCTAAATTGAGCTGCTCTGCTTTTTTATTGCTCTCGACTTCTTTCTCAAGTTCTTCGATCACCATGGCGGTTCGCCAGCCACAGTCTTTTTTCAAGCGAAGAATGTCGCCGTAAATATGATCGCCGACGTAAAGAATCTCATCACCTTCAAGGCCTAGGTCTTTGGTGAAAACCTCTGCGCAACCACCCTGATAAATTCCTGGAACCAGTCGATCCCAATAATTGACCATGGATCCAGTGTTGGGATCGACTTTGAGAAACTTCAAATTGTCATAAAAGAAACGAGGCTTCTGAGCCATGGTGACGGTGATTTCAAAAAGCTCACTCCAAGTTTTGCAATCTTTCAAAAAAGGATTGATCGCATAATCTAAAAGCAATTTGGTGTAATCAAAATCTGAATTGGTCAGAACAAAAATCTTTTTTCCATGTCGTCGAAATTTCTCTAAGCCCGCCACAACATGCGGATCCTTAATGATAAATCGAGCCAGATCTTTTTTGACCACTTCTTTCAAAGAACCATCTCGGTGAGCTTCATCAAGAACATACAAAACATCGTCAGCAATTTTTGCAAAATCTGGATAGGCCGTGGGGTTGGACTTTTTCAACTCGACAATTTGAGCAATCAAAGTCGCAAGCGAAATCGAAAAAGAAGTATCAACCGCCATGTAAGCGGCATCGCTCAAATCGATATACATACTTTTGTATGTCTTCTGCTGAGTTTTAAAATCCAAAGGTGCCAAGCCATGCGAACTGGCTCGAATCGACGAGTGCCGATTGAGTTTTAGTAAATTTCCACGCTCTCGATCAACCACCAAGCCGCGAATCGCCAGATTGTAATCAAATGGCAAAGCGCGAACCGATTCTGGATAATTTCGACCTTTGATCAGTTTCTCTTTCATCACCGAGTGAGAAAGCTTTTCAAACTCGTCGCTATAATAGCGAATCAAAGTGTGATCCATGTCGAGGCCGATGTAGCGGATTCTCTTCATATTGAGAGTGCGGTTGACGTAAACTTTTGCGTTCATTTTTTACAATTCTGTTTGCAGATGGAGTTCGTTCCAAAGAATCATGCCGCCCTTGAGATTGAAAACATTTTTCCAACCCATCTCAATCGCCATAGCTGCAGCACGAGCTGATCGGCTACCGCTGCGGCAGACAAAGACAACCGTTCGATCTTTCGGAATTTCTTCAAGCCGATCCGTCAAAGTATCAAGCGAGATCAATTTCGAGCCAGGGATGTGTCCCAGATCACCTTGAAATTCTTCAACCTGTCTGACGTCAATCAAGACAACTTGCTCTCTTTTTTTTGCTAATTCTTGTGGCTCGATATCCATGACTCCTTGATAATGGAGATTGTCTTCGCTGGATTCAAACTGCACGAATTTGGAAGCCATGTTCTCACCGTCTAACTTTCTGTCGAGGGGTGAATTTGTTTCGATCATAAAAAGCGCTCCTTCGCGTAAGGTAGTCAAAATACCATGCTTTCTGGAAAAAGAGAGGCAGCAGAAGTCGGTGGCTACGGCGCAACATAAAGCGAGAGCTTGGAAATTCCTCAGCTTCAGTTAATTTAACAAACACAACTGAGATAGGACCGATGACAAAAAAGAAGCCTCCACAAAATAATGCAGCGCAGCCCGATCTGGAAGAGTCCACTTTGGATGCTGAACAACAGATGGCTTATGAAATTCTTCAAAGCGGCGAAAATGTTTTTGTCACTGGCGGCGCTGGCAGCGGAAAAAGTTATTTGATCCGTCAGTTCATGAAAAAATTGGATCCCAAATCAATGCCGATCCTGGCAAGCACCGGAGCAGCTGCAGTTCTCTTGGGTGGGCGCACTTTCCATAGCTTTTTTGGTCTCGGAATTATGGAAGGTGGGCCGCGAGAAACTTTGAAGCGCGGTCAAGAAGACATGAAGCTTTTGAAAAGATTAGCGCAAGTCGAAGGCGTCATCATCGATGAGATCTCGATGATTCCTTCCTCAGCTTTCGAAGTCGCCGAAGGCCTCGCACGTCATGCGAGACAATCTTCACTTCCCTGGGGAGGCATGCGAGTCATTGTGGTCGGAGACTTTGCGCAGTTGCCGCCGGTCACTCGTAGTGGCCAAAAGCGCGAGTGGTCTTTTCTCAGTCACATTTGGGAACAAAGCGGATTTCAAAATGTCGAGCTGCTCGAAAATCAAAGAACTTACGACCAAAGCTTTTTGCAGGTCCTGAACGAAGTCCGCAAAGGCAAAGTCAATTCACAGGTCAAAGACTATTTAGATTTGAAAGTCCGAGAGCACGATGAAGATGATGAGGGCACGAGGCTTTTTCCAAGACGAGATCAATCGGAAGATTTTAATTATAAAAAACTCTCGCAAATTTCGTCAGAAGAGGTTCGAATTCCTTCGATCTACCTCGGCGAGGAGAGATTGATTGAGGCATTGAAAAAAAATTCTCCAGTGCCCGGCGAGTTGGTGATTAAAGTTGGCTGCCGAGTTCTCTTTTTACAAAATGATCCGCAGAAGCGATGGGTGAACGGAACCAAGGGTACGGTCGTTGATATTGCGCCTGATAAAATCACGGTTGAAAAAGATTCTTTTCGCCAAGTGACCGTGGAAAAAAATCAATTCTCCATCCAAAATGCCGAAGGCCGAACGGTCGCTTCCGTGATCAATTTCCCACTGACTTTGGGCTACGCCACGACCATTCACAAATCGCAAGGCTCGACTTTGGATGAACTTTGGGTGGATCTGTCGCGCCTTTGGGAGCCGGGACATGCCTACGTGGCTCTGAGCCGCCTGCGCACAGGCGAGGGTCTTAAACTTTTAGGTTGGAGTCCACGCTCAATCATTACCGATCCGCAAGTGACTTCATTTTACGACGAGCTCGATAGCTTGACTCGATCTTAAAATTTATGGGATTTCAGTCGAAAATCCCACTCGTTCCTGATAGGAAATGAGCAAATACACGGAGGCCTTTCATGGCACAAGTAACTGAAGCTGTTTCCAATCCGATGGGTTTGAACGGAGTTGATTTTGTTGAGTACACCGGACCCGAAGCGGCCCACTTTGAAAATCTATTTCTCAAATGGGGATTCAAAGAAGTCAGCTCCATTCCAGGAAAGAAAATCAAACTTTTCCGCCAGGGAGAAATCAATTTTATTTTGAACACCGAACCCGGCACATTTGCCGTGGAATTCGTGAAGTCTCACGGCCCTTCTATTTGTTCGACGGGCTTTCGCTGCAACAACGCCGAAGAGTCTTACAAAATGGCGGTTTCTCGCGGCGGCAAGCCCTACGCAGGGACTGATTTACAAAAGGGTGCAGCTCCCTTTCCAGCCATTTACGGAATTGGCGACTCGCTCATCTATTTTATGGACGCTAAAAACACGACTCGACTTTACAGCGAAATTTTCAAAGTGAAAGCCGAAGATCAATCGCCGCGTGGAGCAGGTTTCAGCATTGTCGATCATTTTACAAACAACGTTCCTCGTGGCGAAATGCAAAAGTGGTGTGATTTTTATAACAAGATTTTCAATTTTCGAGAGACGATGTATTTTGACATCAAGGGGAAAGAAACCGGCTTGATTTCCAAAGTCATGCGCTCTCCCTGTCAAAAAGGACAAATTCGTCGGGGGAGTCATCCGCGACATGTACCTGCCCGAAGTGCGCAAAGAAGAGGTCATCAGCCGGGTGAGCGAGGTTATCGATCAGAACCTGGAACTGGTG
>JAYUCD010000204.1:0-2234 GCA_043740515.1 Bdellovibrio sp.
GTTGTTTGATACATCCAGCACGGTAACGGGGATCGAATCACCCTCGTCCGTGAAGATACGCATCATGCCAACCTTGCGACCAACCAATGGGCAAGAGAACAAGATTCACCAGGGTTGTTAAAGAAACTTGCAAAACGAGAAATGCCGTCCTCGTCGATTTCTCTCCCAGACCCTGAACTCCCATTAAATAAAGCCGGTTAAAGCCTGCAGATAAAATTTGATTGCTCAGTTGGGCTGCAGCCAATCCCAAAGTAAAAAAGGCAAATTGCACCGACTCCATATGGCGAATCAACACAAGGCCCAGCAGTCCTGAAATCACTTTGGTTGCGAAGTCCGCTGAAAATACTTTACCGGCAGCTTTCATTTTTCTATTGCAACATGTTCAAGCCCACCAGGCTAGGTCCAGAATCACAGACTCGCAAAACATCAAGAGTGGACCTTTGATTCGTGAAGAATCAGAATGGTCTGCATATGTGTGGCATTGCTGGAGAACTGAGACTGGATGGACGTGCGGTTGTGGAGACTCATCTCCTTCGCATGCGAGAAACGATGCTGCATCGAGGTCCAGACGGCGAAGGTCATTACATCAACCCGACAGGCAATCTTGGCTTTGCGCATCGAAGATTATCGATCATCGATCTCTCGAATTCTGCTGCTCAGCCAATGCTCAGTCTGGATGAAAAAGTATGCATCACTTTCAACGGCGAAATCTACAATCATGTGGAACTTCGTCGGGAGTTGAAACTTTTAGGTCGTCATCAATGGCGCAGCAATCACTCGGACACGGAAGTCATTTTGCAAGCCTATCAAGAATGGGGAATCGATTGCCTGCAAAAATTACGAGGTATGTTTGCATTTGCTATTTGGGATGAAAATAAACGTCAGATGTTCATCGCCCGAGACCGCATGGGCATTAAGCCTCTTTACTATTTTCAAGATTCGAAGCGTTTTCTTTTTGCTTCCGAAATCAAAGCTATCCTGGCGGCTCCCGAAATTCCGAGACAAATCAACGAAGAAGCCTTTTTTCATTTTTTGACTTTCGCGACGACTCCCGCACCCAATACTTTGTTTCAAAATATTTTGAAGTTGCCCGCCGCACACTATGCTTTGGTCACAGATCAAGGACTTTCATCACCCATACGATACTGGGATGTCTGGGACCATCCAGAAAATCTCGAAAATCAAAGCAAAGATCAAATCGGCGAACGCTTGCTTCACGAACTGGAAACAACTGTTCAAATTCACAAGGCTTCTGATGTTCCCGTCGGAATTTTTCTTTCTGGTGGAGTTGATTCAACGATCAACACTTTGCTTTTTTCAAAAGGTGAAACGAAGTCAGTGAATACTTTCACGATCGATTATGATTCCCAGCACCCAGGTCATGAATCGGAAACTCAGTACGCGAGACAAGTTGTCAAAATGGCAGGCGCAATCGGGCATGAGCGGCGATTGGTGCAAGAAGATTTGCTGCAATTTCTTCCGAAGATGATTCATTTGCAGGATGAGCCGATCGCCGATCCGGTTTGCATTCCTGGCTATTATGTTTCAAAAATGGCCAGGGATGCCAACATCAAAGTCTGCCAAGTTGGCGAAGGCGCTGACGAGCTTTTTTGTGGCTACTCCAATTGGATGCTTCATTATCGACTGGATCGTCTGAAACAAAATCTGAAACCTCAAGTCCTGCGGGAGTTGGCACTTTTCGGACTTCGAGTTCTGAAAAAAGATAAAACTTTTACTTACGAAGCGACTCGACGATCTTTTCAAAACGAGTTGCAGTTTTGGACAGGAACGGAAGCTTTCAGCCAGCCGGCAATCCAGCGAATTCTCTCGCCAAGAATGCGTGAGCAATTTAAAAACCGCAGTGGTCGCGAAGTGATCGATCCGATTCGTCAGCGCTTTCTCGACAAATCCCCAGAGCCCTCAATTGTCCAATGGATGGGTTATGTGGATCTAAATTTGCGTCTTCCGGAATTGCTTCTCATGCGGACTGATAAGATGGGAATGGGCGCAAGCATCGAAGCTCGAGTTCCTTTTCTGGATCACAAGTTTGTCGAATTTGCCATGAATGTGCCTTCAAAATACAAAGTCGCCGGCGGAGAAGCAAAACACATTCTCAAACATGCCGTGCGAAAAATTGTTCCTGAAGAAATTCTAAAGCGCAAGAAGCAGGGCTTTTCTGTTCCCTTGGAAGATTGGTTTTTGACTGGATTGAGAGAAACCATGGCATTTCAAGT
>JAYUCD010000205.1:0-10604 GCA_043740515.1 Bdellovibrio sp.
CTTGGTCAAATAGATTTCCGATTTATTTGCAACGGAGTTACCCATGAAACACCTTATCTTACTTGCGCTGGTCTTTATTCTTGCACCTATCGTCGATTATCTTTGGCTCAACAAAGTCATGTCGGGATA
This sequence comes from Bdellovibrio sp., assembly GCA_043740515.1. GTDB lineage: Bacteria > Bdellovibrionota > Bdellovibrionia > Bdellovibrionales > Bdellovibrionaceae > 21-14-0-10-47-8. Next base: position 130 of record JAYUCD010000205.1, read on the forward strand.
TTACTTGAGTGAGTTGGGAAATTTGGCTCGCACTCGAGACGGTGAATTCAATCCGAAGCTGGGGCCGGCGGCAATTGTCTATTTTTGTATTGCCGTAGGAATTGTTTACTTTGTGCTTCCAAAAATTACTTCCGACACCCTGTCGCAAGCTGCGCTTTGGGGCGCAGTCTTCGGATTTGTTTTGTATGGACTTTACGACATGACGAATCTAGCACTCCTGCAAAACTGGCCGATCAAAATGAGTTTCGTCGACATCGCCTGGGGAACTTTTCTCTGCAGTTTGTGCGCAGTCGCCGCTAAGGCTGCAGAGCTCAAGCTTTCCTAACGCAGATCTCAACCAAATAAGGGAAGGCACCTTAAACCTTAAGCAAGGCGAGTTTCGCGGCGTTTGGCGGCGGCTTGGTTTCTCCGTTTTTCGATTTCAGTTTCTAGAATCAAACTTGGAACTGCGCAGGGTTTGCTGTCGCTGCCGATGGCAACGAAGGTCGTGTAGGCTGAGGCTGTGTGGAAGACTTCGCCAGTCTTTGGATTTTCGGCGTCAACACGGACTCCGACTTCCATTGAAGTTCGAGAAACAAAATTGACTGAGGCTTTGAGATTGACCACCCATCCTTTGCGGACTGGTGCGATGAAATGCATCTGATCTATGGAGGCGGTGACAACTTCGCGGTTGGAGTGACGTTGGGCTGCGATCGCTGCACAAATGTCGATCCATGACATGACAACGCCCCCGAATATAGTGTCGAGGGCGTTGGTGTGACTTGGTAAAACTAATTGGGTCATCACAACTTGCGAGGCCGAAACCGGTTTTTCTGCTGTTGGCATCTGCTATGATGACCCTTCTTTTTCAATGATAATAACTAGATTGGAATTTCTTCCGAAAGATCTAGAAACTACATTCCCATGCCGACGTCTGAATTACCGCCGCGGTTTCCACCGCCGCCAAGGTCATTCGCACGTCCTGGAATCATAGTCGGAGTTGCTCCACCAACAGTTGCATTCCCAGCGGGGATTGTCTGAGTAGCTGCTGCTTGGTTGAAGTTTGCCTGCGCTTGGATCTGCTGTTCGTTGCGCTGCTCTGTCTCGACGAATCCGAGATGCGGCAAACACCAAACAATCAATTGTGCGCGAGATTTAACGTTCATCTTTTTATAGATGTTCGTCAGATGAAATTTTACTGTTTTCTCGGTTACAAAAAGTTGATTTGCAACTTCCTTGTTGGACAAACCCTTTGAAACCAATTCTGCGACTTCGGCCTCTCTATTTGACAAGCCTTTTTGTATGAGCACATCTCTGAGCATCCTTGCTCCCTCCCCTTATATATTTAGGACACCCATCGTAAGTATCCTGGTTAGTCTTATTCTTTTTAAATCCGTTTAAAGTCTAAAGCTAACTCGCCCAAGTTTATGATCGCTAGCTCGACCTGATGTCGTTAGCTGTCAACTAAACTCGTCTTTAGGAGAAAATGCTTGAGTCCATTATCAGAGAACAATTCGTTTGTCCCAGACACTGTATTAAAACAAGACACTCTGTACCTGTCTTAAAGTCTGTCAGCAAACTTGTGGCAAATCAATGACTTTAGCCTCTAGTTTTTTAAAAACTAGACCGATTCAAAGACTCCAGTGAAGAGAATTCATGCTGGCCTATGCCTTCGGGGGAATGAAAATTATGTATCCAACAAACACAAAATTCTTAGTGGTTGATGACTTCGCGACCATGCGAAAGATCATCAAAAAGGTCCTAACTGAGATAGGTTACCACAATATCTCAGAAGCTGAGGACGGAAAGCCCGCCTTCGAATTGATGGAAAAAGCCCAGGCTGCGGGCGAGCCCTTTCAGTTTGTGATTTCCGACTGGAACATGCCTGGCATGAGCGGCATCGATCTTTTGCGCGCCTGTAAAGCCAATCCTTCTCACAAGGCAATTCCCTTTATGCTTGTCACAGCTGAGAGCGAACAAAAACATATTGTTGAAGCGGCCAAAGCAGGAGTTTCTGATTACGTGGTAAAGCCCTTCAATGCCAATACTTTGAAAGGCAAACTGGAGCGAATTTACTCGAAGCACTCAGGCAAAGTCGCAGCCTAAAACTTTACTGCCTCCAACTCAAAAAAACACCAGTCAAACATGAGGATCCTACCAATGGGTGCGGAAAAATTAAATCAAGCAAATCCGCTCCTCGACAAACGCTTTATCAATGCTTTCGTCGAAGGTGTTGTGAAAACTGTTTCTATGATGGCTAACACCGAAGTGACCACGGGCAAACCGACAGTTGAGAAAAAATTCCAGAGCAAGGGCGATGTCGCCGGCATGGTTGGAATGATCTTTGGCCAGATGAAGGGAACTATGTCGATTTCTTTCTCGAAAGATGCGATTTTTTTGATTCTCGAAAACATGCTGGGCGAAAAGCATACAGAGTTGAATCCGGACGTGGCAGATGCCGTTGGCGAGATGACAAATCAAATTTATGGCACAGCCAAGACAACTCTGAATCAAATGGGTTACGGATTTGAAATGGCCATTCCCTCTGTGATCACCGGAACATTTGTTATTTCAAAAAATCACAACGGTGCGACTTTGGTCATCCCATTTCACCTGCCGAACGGTTCGGGTTTCTTTGTCGATATCACAGTCAGCTAGAACTGCTCACTCGACAATCAAGTAAAAACAACTTGAATCCAACTGCGAATTTCATTCAACCGCGAATCTCGTTCATCAAAGCCTTATGTAACAACATAAGGTCATTGCTAGTCTTTCTCAAGTTGCTCATCAAATTCAAAGACAGCCTTTGCAAGATCGGCACAGCCCACTGCGGGTGAGTCACGCTGAAATTCGAAAAATCCTCTCGGGTCAAAACCAAAAATTTGCAAGCCTGATCACATTTGACTGTAGCCGAACGAGGTTCCGCCTCGATGAGCCCTCCCTCACCAATTGCTGGAGTCATCTCGCTCGTCAAAATGGCAACTTTATAAATATCGGCTTCAGGAGTGTTTTTGTAGATGCTCACTTGCCCTTCGACCAGGACAAAGAACTGATCTCCTAACTCACCTTCTTTGAGCAAAACATGATTCGGCTCATAACTTTTCAGTTTCATGATCGAGGCTAAAAAGTGAAGCGCTTCGCTATTGCCTTTCAATCCGGCCAAGAGGCCGACTCGAGAAAGAACTTCTGAGTTGTGATCAAGCGTGGTCGCTCGATTTGAATCCTCAAGCATTCGATGACTCTGATTTTTTGTTTCCTCGATTTTCAATCACGATTGCCATGGACCCTTCTTGCACGATAAATCCAGCAGTCGGATTGAAATTCGGTTGATTGAATTTCAAAGCCTTCACATCTTGGAGATTCGTCACCAATTGCATGATATTCGGAGTTTGCTGAGCTTTGCGAATCGCATTTTCCTTGGCCACGTGGCTGTTGCCAGAATTTTCTAAGATTCCGATCACTCGATCTTGAGGCCGCTTCTGGTGAAAGATTTCTTGCAGCTTCTCATAGGTCTGCTCCACCGCTTCAGCTGGCACTGGCCGAGTGGTTAAAAAGAAGGGGCTGTGAGGATTGAGGAGCTCATGAAATATATTGGTCACGCCCGTCCCTGTCGAGGCCATCGCCAAAAGCAATCGCGAATAATCGCGGCTATAAATAATTTCATTTACGTGTGCGAGCTTTAAATACTGATCCATTGCGGAATCCAAAATTTCCGCAACCACCGGAGTCCCCCGAGCAATGTTGTTCAAGGTCATTGCCGTCATGATGGTTCGAGCATCCGCCTCTGTCAAAGTCGGAATCTGCCCTGCCGAGTTCGGAGTTGCATCTGCTAAAATCAAAACTTTTGCAGCTTTTTCAGGGGCTGCTCGCTTCAAATTCACTTCGATGTAGAAATCGCCGCGAATCACTTTGACATTTTTCAAGCGCGGAAGAGCGAGCAAAGTTTCGATGTCTGAATCAGCCGCGCTGTTGAGCAGCACTATGTCCGAATCTTTGATTTCAGAATTGGAATCTAAAATATGCAAAAGAAAATTTCCCATTTCTGGCTTCCAGCCACAGATCACGAAATGATTTTTCAGAGTTGCTGTATCCACAAAACCCCTCCTCTCACGAAGTGCACGTTCTAAAAAATAAGATGAAATTTTAGCGGTGATGATCGCAATGCCGCCGACTCCAGCAAACATCAGAAATCCACCGAACAAACGACCGAGGCTGGTGATCGGATATTTATCGCCGTAGCCAACAGTCAGTAATGTTACGACTCCCCACCAGAGCGCATCTTCGACCGATTTGATGTTGGCCTCGGGCACGGAGCGCTCGACAGCGAGCACGAGAAAGGCAATTACAAACCACGTCATCAAGACGAAACCAATGGCCGTGCGGAAAGGGTTCGCCATCAAACCGACACGAAGTGATTCAATTCTCTGTTTCCATTGAGATTTTGGAGTTTCGTTGAGCTTTGCTGTGGTCACTCTCAGATTGTGACGAAGAATGGGCCTCTTCGAGAGTCCTAACGATCCGCGTCAAGCACGATCTGGTCACCCGCGAGCTCGGTGCTTTGGACAAGCGTGTAGATATTATGAAAGCTCGAGGTAAAACTGAGAAAAACAATCGCCGTCCCGAGCAGCCAATGCCGCTTTGGAAAATGCCTAAGGGGATGAGTCTGTACCACCCAAGTCTCTGCCACCCAATCACCCACATGCCTTCGGTCCAGCCGCAAGAAAGCCAAGGCTCTCAGCGCTTCCCCGAAAAAAATGGAAAGTGAGTTAGTGAGCACACGGAGCAAACTTTGAAAAAGTCCCAAGTCCTGATTCTGGTGAATAGAGACCACCCGAAGCCCCAGGAGTAACTTCCCAGGCGTTGCGCCTAAGAAATACAAAAACATCCAATGATAGAAAAGTGCCACCAAAAATCCAGCGAGAAGCCAATTCCAAGTCAGCATCGGCTCTCCCTTGAGATAATAGCTTGCAAATAATTGCAGCCAAACCGGCAACAAACTGAGCCAAATAAATGCCGAATCCAGGGCATAGGCAACGACCCGCTTTGGCCAACTTGCCAGGAAATACTCGGATGAAGTGGGAATTCGATTTGTGTTTTTGCTGAGGTCTTGCGTTTCAGAGATATTCATTTCCAACCATCATCCTTTGTGCATTTGCCATTCTCATTGGAGAAGACGCGCCAAATCTTCTTTTTTTTTGGCCGTGCCTTCCAATTGTTCCCAGTAACAAAGTCTCAACGTCTGCCCCAAGGCTTCTCCTTTGATGTGAGGAATATCGGAGGCATTCACCCAAGGAGTTGGCTTTTCTCGACCCAGAGCAAGTCGCCGGCTGAGAAATTTTTCAAAACAAAGCTTCTCGTCTTCTTGCTTGAGATAAAACTCGGAATACTCCATCAGCCCGCGCAAATTTTCACTGTCATAACTCAGAGCAAGAAGCTCGCCCAATGGATGATGTAAAAAAACTCGCTCTTCGAAAACCCAGCGTAAAGCTTTCAGACTTTTCTGTTTGAGCTCACGAGAAAATTTCCACTTGTTACAAAGCGCTTCAAAAAAAGAAAGGGAAGCTCTGCTCCCCAACTGAAGATTAAGCCAGAAGAAGAAACGAAACCAAAGATCTTCTTTGCTCTTTGCTTCTTCTTGTCGGGTGAAAGGAGAAGGCAAAACTAACTTTTCAAACTCAGGATTCTCTCCCGCCTCAAAAAGCAGGCTTGAGAGAAGTTCAGTCTTAAGCAAGATCTGCAAACCCTTCTCGAGCCACTGCGACAAAAGGAGCTTGGTCAATTCTTCTTGAATTCTCTCTCCGCTGACAGTGCGAATCAGTGGAGCTTCGCTGGAAATGGCTCTCAAAGTTTGCGCTTCAATTTCGAATCCTAGTTGACTTGAAAATCTGACAGCTCGAAGCAAACGCAAATGATCTTCTTTAAACCGCAAGATTGGATTTCCAATGGCTCGGATTTTTTTTAAATTGAGATCTTCAAGTCCATCGACATAGTCCAAAACTTTTTTTGCCACGAGATCATAGAAGAGACCATTGACGGTAAAATCTCTTCGCTGAGAATCTTCTTTGGCGTCCGTCAGCTCAATGCTTTCGGGCCGTCGTCCGTCTTGGTAGTCTCCATCTTTGCGAAAGCTTGCCACTTCGACTTGGGCCGAATTCAGCTCGTCGATCACAACAATCACACCAAATTTTTTACCGACTGGAATTGTCTTCAAAAAGAGCGACTCGACCTGATCGGGGGTGGCACTGGTCGCCACGTCAAAGTCTGCTGGCTGGCGAGCCAGTAAAAAATCTCTCACACAGCCTCCAGCCAAGAGAGCTTGGAAACCTTGACCTTGAAGAGTCTGGCAAATTTTTTCTGCCAATAAAAATTGTGAGTTTTGCCGGTATAAATCCATAGCGATTGAGTCTGATGTTATGTACATTCTCTGACGATGTCGACGTCTACTTTTCATGACAATCTGAACAACTGGGCAAACCAGGAGGGTTTTAGCCACTGGGGTCAAGCCTCTCTCCACACTCCATTGAGTTTGGAATTTTATCGCAGCTGGCTTGAACAAAACTATCACGGCGAAATGCAGTATCTTGCAAGCCACTTGCAAACGAAAGAAAATCCAAAGCTTTTGAATGCAAGGCTTGAGTCAGCAATTGTCTTTGCACACCCTTATTATCCACATCCCAGCCCCCTGATGCCGCCGCCTTCTCAATCGCTTCGAACCGCTCTCTATGCTCAGGGTGTCGATTATCATTTGTGGCTCAAAGAAAAGTTAGAGTCTGTGGCAGCCCGACTTCGAGAGCTTTATCCTGATGAGGTTTTTCTTTGCTTCACGGATTCCTCACCGATTTTAGAAAGAGATCTAGCCTACCGCGCTGGCTTGGGATGGGTCGGTAAAAATACCTGCCTGATCGATCCGAAAAAAGGAAGTTTGTTTCTGATCGGAGAAATTTTGAGCTCGATTCGTTTTGCCGACTCGCTAGAGACTGTTCCTGATTTTTGCGGCACCTGCACTCGTTGCATTGAGATCTGTCCGACGGGAGCCTTAGAATCACCCAAGCTTCTCAATGCACAAAAATGCATTTCCTATCTGACGATCGAGTCTAGGCAAATCCCCTCTCTTGAGCTTCGCTCGCAGATTGGCGATATGTTCTTTGGATGTGATCTCTGCCAAAGTATTTGTCCCTGGAATCAGAAGGTTTTTAGCAAAAAAATGGAAGCAAAATTAGAAACGGCTCTTCACCGAGATTTGTCAGAAGAGAGTCGTCAAGAATTGGTTGCAGAGCTGCGAGAGATCTTGAGTTTATCAGGTAAACGACTTCAGAAAAAATTTTCGGACTCTCCCTTGCTTCGGGCCGGTCCATTTGGGCTGAGAAGAAATGCAATTGTCGTGGCCACCAACCAGAAGTTGCTGGAGCTCACAGCTGAGATTCAAAATTGGGAAAAAGATCCGAAATTAAATGAGCTTGTCAGCTGGTCTTTGGCTCTATTGACTAATCAAGACCCAGCTTCTTGATCAAGCTATCGATGTCCACTTGAGAAAGCTTGGCGGCTGGTCTCTGGATCGAAACACTGGCTCTGACATTGTCTCCAAACTCATTTGAAACCCATTTCAAGCGCTCAAGAAAAGGTCCAGTAAATAATTTCTTGATTTCAAGATTTTCATCTTCAGCAATCGCATCAATCATTGCTTCCATCACTTCATTCCCGTCCAGAAGTAAGGCCACACAGATATCGTAAAAGGCCACGTTATTGCGAATTTGAGAGCTCTTGTAACCTACGGCTTTGCAAATAGCTGCATAGTCGCCGATTTTATTGAGGATATGATCGGCCCCAGCTTCCAACGCAAGGCTTTTTGCGCCTCCCATAATTCGGTCCACATTCAAACCGTAATCCTCTAGACTTTGGGCTCGAGAAATATTGCCTTCACAGCGCTCTAAAATTTCCTGCATTTGCTGAACGAGAGTCTTTGACTCGGCTTGGAATTCTTTTAGAATTTCGGTATCAATACGTGCCATTCGTTCCACACTAACTAGAGATAAGAGTAAATGCAAACAAACTATATCCCCATCCGAGTGAGCACTTTACGTGGCGATCAAAAGATCGATTTCGATGCCTTTATGAAAATCAACGACAAACACATTCTTTACTTACGCAGTGGCGATTCTTTTGAAGGCGAACGCCTGCGACGCTTGAGAGATAAAAAACTGAAAAAAATGTTTATCTTGCCGGAAGCTGAGGAAAAATATCGCGGCTATTTGCATCGAAATATTGAAATGGCTTACAACAAAGACTCAGGAAAACCACTGAGCACCCGAGCCGAAATTGTTCAAGGCAACCAACAAAGCAATGCCGAAGCCGTAATGGAAGATCCTGACAACGAATTTATTTACAATGAAACAAAAAATTCGGCCTGGCAGTTCGTCGATTTTCTCTCGCAAGAAGATCCCGTGGCCATGCAAGCCATTCTTCAAATGGACAATGTCGATCAAAACATCGCACATCACGGAGTGACCGTTTCGACCTTGGCTGTTTCACTTGCCAAAAAAATGAATATTGTTGATCCAAAGCAATTGCAACTTTTGACTTTAGGCGCGCTTTTGCATGATTTTGAACACTTCCAATCTGGCATTCTGATCAATCGTCCACTCACCGAGTTCACTCCGGAAGAGTTAAATATTTACAAAACGCATCCAAATTTGGGGAGCCAAAAAGTGCAGGATAAAGAGCACTTTGATGCAGCCGTGATTCGAATCATCGCTCAACATGAAGAATATATTGACGGCACGGGTTTCCCCAACGGCTTGATGGAAATCAAAATTGATCCACTCGCTCTGATCGTAGCGTCCTGCAATGCTCTCGATCGGTTGATTACTTTTGAGGGCGTGAAGAAAAAAGATGCAGTCAAGAGACTGATGATTTCTTCGGTCGGAAAATATCCATTGGCTCATATCCAGGCCCTTGGGAATATCATGAACGGCATTAAATTTATTTAAGTATTGCGGAAAGCTTCAAAGCGTTGGCGCTTGGATGATTCCAAGACGCAGAAATTCTTGCAGATTTTTTTCATAATTGGGAATACTTGCAGGATCAATTGGCAGATCCTCATTGAGAGCTTCCATTAAAGTAAGCTCTTCTTGATTCAAAATTCGCTCGCAAAAATTTTCTTCGCACTTCCAAAGTGCATAAACTCCGGCAACTTTCCCGAGAGCCTCTGCTCCGGCCGTGAAAAGCAACAAGCGCACACTCGAATGCCAGTGCCAGCGAGGGTGAGAAAGGGAAGCTCGCTCTTCTGTTTGCACAGCAAATTTTAGATATTCATAATCGGCACACTGGATCAGGCTGAGAGCTTTTTTTTGCTCTTTGAGCCACATCGGAAAAAAATGGAGTTGCTGTTGTGAAAATTGGCCAAGAAATTGAGCCTCAAGCTGCCAAGCTTGCGTTTCTGAAAGCAAAGCAAAAGTTCTGGGAAAGACCTGTCTCATCTCTCAATTGGAGCATATTTTGTGTCGCAAACGCAACGGGTCAGCTATCTCAGAAGAGACTGCAGCTTTTGACCGCTGCCGGAATGCATCAAGATCGCGGAAAGTTTTGACCAAACTCCGATTGCAGTGGAAACAAGCTGCACAAATGAAAACCAAAAACTTGAGATTTTTTTCAAATTTTATTCTGTCAAAAATACTTCTAACTGCGACTCTCTTTGCGTGCATTCCATCGGCCCAGGCTGCCACCGACTGGGTAATGGAGCACCAAGATATCACGGGCTCCATCGTATTGATGGGACAGCACTTTTTTCTTCATCCAAACCCTGGGCAATATTGCGCTCTAGGCAAAACTTGTGGAGTTGATAAAATTGAATTGCAGGCTGCCAATACAAAAACTCAAATCATCCTGCAACAGTTGCTTCCTGGGGATTCGATTCGAGCCTCCGTCGTCGCCTCTTCCACTGTGGGAATTTTACTAGTTGAGTCCGTGGACTTTGTCGGCCTTCACCGACTTCTCGGCCGCTGGATCAGCCATTCCAATTTTCTAAGCCATCCTAGCAGCAAGACATTCAGCAATTCTCTGGCAAGGCGAGACACGGCAGTTATCGAATTTCAAGATTTCAGCAATCTCTCGATCATGCTCTCTGACTCACAAAATTCTTTTCATTATGCCATCACTCCTAAAGACGAAAACAGTTGGCGATTTTTTGTCACGGATTCAACTTCTGTCCGCCTAGGAGAAATTCGCGTGTCGGAAACTGCATTGCAAATTTCCTTTTTTGATTCAGTAACTGGCTTGGTCAACGAGACATTGCATTTGCAAAAACTCATTCCTTTGCAAGTCGATAAATCAAAAGCCGGTGAGCTTTGATGCCTAGCTGGACTGGGAGTTCGAAGGATCTTTTCGTTAGCAGAAATGATCCCCTCGACCCACGCTTAGGTGACCGCGCTCAATCGATTTCACCTAGCAACAACAATCTTTCTTCAAATGCTGACGCTGATCTTGTGCTGTGGGGATAT
>JAYUCD010000206.1:0-14992 GCA_043740515.1 Bdellovibrio sp.
CTGATGGGAAATCTAATCCGCCGTGGAAGCTTGCCACTCCTTTTAAAGGAGCTCCTGCTAAAGCCATTTCCAAAACAGTTGTCCCGCCGAAGCAATATCCCATGGCAACGATATCCGAAGGGTTCGCCTTTGGGTTTTTTTTCAGAGCATCAAGAGCGGCCATTGCCCGAGCTCGCAAAAGTTTGCGATCGCCTTTGTATTTGCCAGCGAATTCCCCAGCTTCTTTTGCATCTTTCGGTCGGCTACCTTTGCCGTAAATGTCAGCTGCAAAAGCGACATAGCCTAGCTCTGCCATTTGGCGCGCCCTGTTTTTAGAATTTTCGGCAAGTCCCATCCAATCGTGCACAATTACAACGCCTGGAGCTTTGCTTTTAACTGTGTCGTTGTAGGCAAGAAAGCCCTCCAAGGTTGTAGAGCCCTCTTTGTACTCGACAACTTCAGTCTTAACTGCAGCAGATGCAGACAGTCCGATGAAGCTGATTAATAAAGCCATTAGACCATTCATAAAATCCTCCTGTGGGAAAAAACTTAACCCTGGATAATTCACAAAGCAATGTGCCTCCCATAGAATTTGCTGATCGAATTGAATTGGAAGAAATCAGGAAATAAAAAAAGCCGAAATCTTAGACTTCGGCTTTTTCGATTCTTCTAAAGCTTAATTTGTCAGCAGATCAATCAATCAATCAATCAATGAAAGTTCAGAAGCGCTTTCACATCCAATTTTCCTTCGCTCACAGCTTTGCTTGACAGAGCTGGGATTTTTTTTGCACTTCCCAGGATCGCTTCTTTCACTTGCAAAAAAGTTTTGTTGGGATTGGCTGACCAATACAAGGCAGCGGCACCTGCAACGTGCGGAGCGGCCATTGAGGTTCCATCCCAAGTCACTTCGAAACCACCAACGTCCAAAACTTTGTTGCTATAATTATTAAGCACAGTTGTCGAGAACACATTCACGCCGGGAGCTCCAATGTGTACAGTCTTCTGACCCCAGTTCGAAAAAGCACCCAGTTTGTTGTCGATATCGAGAGCAGCAACGCTGATGATGTTGCTGTGAGCATAGCTCGCCGGGTAGCCAGGCTTTGGATCCGAGTCATTGTCGTAGCCAACTCCTTGATGTCCATTTCCCGCTGCCGCGATAAACAAAACGCCGTGATCTTCGGCATATTTAATTGTGTCACGAAGCGCTTGATTGTCTTTTGCTTCAGCAGGATCTTCGCCTTCTGATCCCCATGAGTTCGAAGTCACTTTGGCGCCGTTATCAACGGCATAGCGAATCGCTTTGATTGCATCCGAAGTCACGCCCTCGCCTTTTTCAGAAATGAATCGGATCGACATGATTTTCACATTCGGGGCGATCCCCGCAATTCCCAATCCGTTGCCAGCTTTGGCGGCAATTGTTCCGGCACAGTGAGTTCCATGTCCTGGATTTCCACCGCCGTTGAGCAATTCGATAGGATCCACGGATAAGTCGTAAGGTTTGTTATCATTTGAAACAAAGTCCCAGCCGATCACGTCATCGATGAAACCGTTGTGATCGTCGTCAATTCCATTGTCAGGAATTTCTTTCGGATTTCGCCAGAGATTCGGCAAAAGATCTTCGTGAGTGTAATCCACTCCCGTGTCGATCACGGCGACAATCATTTCAGGATTGCCAGTCGAAACTTTCCAAGCATCAGGCACTCCGATATCTTTCATTCCCCACTGCTCGCCAATTTTTGGATCGGGTCCTGTCCCTTGTTGCGGAACAGGTGGAATCGGCAAATTGTCAGGGCGTGGAGCTGCTGCCAAAATTCTTTGCTTTGTCAGGCCACGAATCGTTGCGGCGCGGCGGAGTGGATCTTGAATTTTGTAATCTTCAAGCAATTTGATTTTGTAATTGGGCTGAACGATTTCAATCGAAGGCTCGTTGTTCAAAGCTTCCAAAGTCACGGCTGCACGTTTTCCTGAAGCTTGAACTCGCACCCAAGAATCAGTGAGCACTTCAGCTTTCCCGCCGCCAGTCGCGAAAGACTGAACGAGGTTTTCCATTTGAATTTGTGAGCCAGGTGCAAATTTAACCAGCAAATCTTGATGGTTGCTAGCAGCGGAAGCAAGTGATGAAACAGCGATCATTGCTGTTAGGATCAAACTTGAGATGATCCCTTTTGGTCGGTGGTTTCGCATGTGTATTCCCCCCTTGGAATGACGTTTGTTCAAATTCTAGGGAGGCTTTGCACGTAAGGGCAATTCGATTCCCAACAAATCGGCATTTCAAGACTCACTTTCGAAGCGAGCGCGTTGGAAACTTGGATTCAGAAAGTTGAATTCTTCGTCACGTTTTCACTGCTTTTCTTTTTGTTGGAGCATGATATAGTTTCTAACTCCTCATTGAAGCATCTCTACTTGAAGGGTGATCTATGGCTGACAACGCTGTATCTAATTTCGGACGAGCGCCGAATCCTGCTCGAGCTTCGGGTGCGCGGGCCACCGAAGATTTGTCTCGCTCCTTTGCCTTAACAACTCGAATCGATTCGATCATTGCTTGGGGGCAAAAAAATGCTCTCTGGCCTATGCCATACGGCACTGCTTGTTGCGGAATCGAATTGATGTCCGTCATGGGACCAAAATATGATCTCGCGCGCTTCGGCGCTGAAGTCGTGCGCTTCTCGCCGCGACAATCGGATTTGCTTCTTGTTGCTGGAACCATCACTGAAAAAATGGCACCGGTCTTGGTGCGAATTTACCGTCAAATGCTTGAACCAAAATTTGTAATTTCCATGGGGGCATGTGCGAGCTCTGGCGGATTTTACCGCGCTTATCATGTGCTCCAAGGTTGCGACATGGTTATACCTGTGGATGTTTACGTTCCAGGTTGTCCGCCTACTCCCGAAGCTGTATTGGATGGAATCATGGCGCTGCAAAGAATGATTGCGACTCAGCAACCTCGTCCGTGGAAGGACAACTGGAAGGCTCCAAGTTATGAGTAATCTTGAATCTCTTAAATCCACCTTGTCGACTGAGAATCAGTTTGAAAAATTTCAATTCACGCAAGCTTTTGGCGATGATGTTTTGGTTGTTTCCAAAGATGATATCATTTCTGTTCTGACCACTCTGAAAAATACCGACCGCTTTGATTTCCTAATGGACGTTTGCGGAGCCCACTATCCAAATCGCGAGAAACCTTTCGATGTTGTTTACCACCTCTTCTCTTCAAGAGATGGCAGCCGTTTGCGAATCAAAGTGGCGCTGGGCGAGTCTGAACCAGTGCCAACCGCAACGACAGTTTGGAAAGGTGCGGATTGGTTTGAGCGAGAAGCTTACGACATGTTTGGAATTCTATTTTCCGGGCATCCCAATTTAAGAAAAATTCTGACTCATCACCAATTTGTTGGTCATCCTTTGCGCAAAGATTATGAAGCCGATCGCCAGCAGCATTGCACCGAATCTTTGCCGATTCATTTCGACAATCAGCCCGGTGAGCGCGGTGATGTGCTCAATGAAAATTACGTGCCGATCAATATCGGGCCTTCGCATCCCGCCATGCACGGAACTTTGCGAGTCATGGCTGAGCTCGATGGCGAAACCGTGGTTCGTGCCATGCCTGAGATCGGATACTTGCATCGCTGCTTTGAAAAAATGGCGGAGACTCATCCTTACAATCAAGTCATCCCTTACACAGATCGTTTGAATTATTGCTCAGCTCCAATGAATAATATCGGTTATTGCAAAGCGGTTGAAAGATTACTTGGCGTGGAAATTCCGCCGAGAGCTCAAGCTATGCGCATTGTTTTGGCTGAACTTTCCCGAGTCATCGATCACGTGATCTCAGTCGGCACAGGCGGACTGGATTTGGGCGCGCTGACGGCATTTTTTCATCTTTTCACTTACCGAGAAAAAGTTTACACTTTGTTTGAAAAACTTTGCGGCGCGCGCTTGACTGTTTCAATGACTCGAGTCGGAGGCATGGCTCAGGATGCGCCCGAAGGTTGGTTTGATGAGGTTCTCGCTTTTTGCAAGGAGATGCGAGCCGGAGTCGATGAGATTTCGAAGATGCTTTTGGATAACAAAATTTTTATCAAGCGAACTCAAGGCGTGGCTCCGGTCTCAGCAGCGGATGCGATTGCTTGGGGTTACACGGGTCCGATGCTCCGAGCTTCTGGAGTGGGTTTGGACCTTCGCAAATCGACTCCTTATTACGGCTACGACGGTTTGAAATTTGATATTCCAGTTGGTACCAACGGCGATATTTATGATCGCTATTTGGTGCGAATCGAAGAGATGCGGCAATCGCTGCGAATCGTTGAGCAAGTTTGCCGAAATATGCCGGGCGGAGATTTTACGATTCGTGACCGCAGCATTGTTTTGCCTGAGAAAAAAGATGTTTACGGAAATATCGAAGGTCTGATGAATCACTTTATGTTGGTGATCAAAGGCCTGCGTCCTCCCGTCGGTGAAGTTTATGATGCGACCGAGGCTGCAAATGGTGAGCTCGGATTTTATTTGGTCAGCGATGGCAGTGCCAATCCTTACCGTTTAAAATGTCGTCCACCTTGTTTTTGCGATTTACCAATCTTTTCCAAGCGTGGTGAAGGGCTGGATGTTGGCTGATGCGATTGCGACGGTCGCGAGTATGAATTTGATTGCCGGAGAACTTGATCGTTAATTTTTTCTGAGGTTTTTGAGGAGAAAAAAATGCTGCAGCAAGGTTTTGTGCTCAGTTCGGAAGGACTGGCGAAAGTGAAAAAAGAGCTGACTCGCTACGAAGCGAAAGAATCAGCGATCATTCCAGCGCTCTACGTGGCGCAAAGTGAAAACAAAGGTTGGGTCAGTGATGAAGTGATTTCTCATCTCTCTCAAGTGATGGAAATTCCCGAATCTCGGATCAACGAAGTTTTCAAATTTTACACCATGTTCAATCAAAAGCCGGTGGGAAAATACCATGTTCAGGTTTGCACGAATATTTCCTGCGCCCTAAATGGCAGCCGAGAGCTTGCTCAGCATATCTGCCGAGAACTCAAAGTTGGATATGATCAAGTGACTGAAGATCAGCGCTTCACTGTTTCGAAGGTCGAATGTCTCGGCTCTTGCGGAACGGCGCCGATGATGCAAGTCAACGATGCCTACTATGAAAATTTAACTGCCGAATCCGCAATGAATATTTTGCGAGGAATGAAATAATGGAAAGCAAACTGCTCAGTGAATTTTATCACTTGGATGATTTCCGAACTCTTGCCGGCTACCAAAAACAAGGTGGCTATCAGGTCATGAAGAAAGCTTTAGCCATGCAACCGCAAGCGATCATCGATGAAGTCAAAGCTTCAGGTCTTCGTGGCCGCGGTGGAGCGGGATTTCCGACTGGCATGAAGTGGGGATTTCTTCCAAAGAACAACGAGCCAAGATATTTGCTCTGCAATGCGGATGAAGGTGAACCTGGAACTTTCAAAGATCGATTGATGATGGAGCGAGCTCCGCATCAGTTGATTGAGGGAATGGTAATTTCTGGTCACGCCATCAGCTCGCAAAAAGGTTATATCTACGTTCGAGGCGAGTACCATTATCCGATTTCTGTCCTCGAGAAAGCATTGAAAGAAGCTTACGATGCGGGCCTTCTGGGTAAAAACATTCTAGGCACTGGAATTACTTTTGATCTCGATATTTATGCTGGAGCAGGAGCCTATATCTGCGGTGAAGAAACCGGAATGATCTCATCGCTCGAGGGATTCAAAGGTCAGCCAAAATTAAAGCCACCTTTTCCCGCGGTGAAGGGCTATTTGCACAAGCCGACGATCGTCAACAATGTGGAAACTTTGGCTGCAGTCGTGCCGATCATTAAAGACGGAGCGGCGGCTTACCGAAAATATGGCACTGAGAAATCTCCGGGCACAAAATTATTTTCGCTCAGTGGAAACATCGTTCGCCCAGGCAATTACGAAGTTCCACTGGCTTATCCACTGAAAGATTTGATTTTCAAAGAGGGCGGCGGGATGAAGCCTGGTCGCAAATTGAAAGCTGTGATTCCAGGTGGATCTTCGGCCCCTGTGTTGACAGCGGAAGAAGCTGAAAAAACGACCATGGATTATGAAAATTTAACGGCGGTCGGATCGATGCTCGGCTCAGGAGCGGTGATCGTGATCGATGACTCTCAGTGCATGGTCGATATGCTCGGAGTCTTGACTCACTTTTATCATCACGAATCTTGTGGCCAGTGCACACCTTGCCGCGAAGGAACAGGATGGTTAAACAAAGTGGTTCATTCCATTTTGGATGGACGCGGCCGATTGCAAGATATCGAGCTGCTTCTCAAAGTGGCCGACAATATGAAAGGTCGCACGATCTGTGCTCTTTCCGATGCAGCGGCTTTGCCGGTGATTAGTTTTGTTTCAAAATTTCGTGACGAATTTGAATATTTTGTTCGTGAAGGTCATTCCAAAGTGAAAGGTGTCAGACATGCCGAAATGCACCATTAATGGCAAAGAAGTCGAGGTCAAAGAAGGCGCTACCATCATCGAAGCGATGTATGGCAAGTCTGGAAATTGGCCTCAAGGGAAAGTCGCTCACTACTGCTGGCATCCAGCTCTTTCGATTGCTGGGGCTTGCCGCTTGTGCATGGTAAAGATTGAAGGAAATCCAAAACTTCAAATCGCTTGCAACACCACAGTGACTGAAGGAATGAAAATCAATAACACTTCACCCGAAGTTGAAGATGCAGCCAAATGGGGTCTCGATTTTCATCTGATCAATCACCCGCTCGATTGTCCGATCTGTGATCAGGCGGGAGAGTGTGGTCTGCAAGATCAGTACATGGAATTTGGAAAATACAATCCGGAGATGGCAGAGCGAAAAGTTAAAAAACACAAAGTCGTGGATTTAGGGCCAACTGTGGTTCTGGATTCTGAGCGCTGCATTCTTTGCTCTCGCTGTGTGCGGTTCACCGAAGAAGTTTCTAAAACCAACGAACTGGGAATTTTCAATCGCGGCGATCGCTCGGAAATTGGAACCTTTGATGGCAAACCTTTGGATAATAAATACTCGCTGAACACAGTTGATATCTGTCCCGTCGGCGCACTGACTTCCAAAGACTTTCGCTTTCGTCAGCGGGTTTGGTATCTAAAGGATTCGGACACGGTTTGCAATGGTTGCAGCACAGGTTGCAACATCAAAACCTACTTCAACAAAGAAGGTCTTTTTCGAGTCAAACCCGTCTACAACCAAGAGGTCAACGGCTATTGGATGTGTGACGAAGGCCGCGATATTTACAAATTTGTGAATCGCGAAAATCGCTGGCAAAAGGCGATGAAGCACTCGTCCTCTGGATGGGAAGAAATGGCACCAGGCGCAGCGGCGAAAGAAGCAGCCTTTGCAATTAAATCAGCTGGTGCGAATGCAGCTTTGGTTTTGACTGGCCAGTATACAGTTGAAGAGTACGAAAGCATCGTCTCAAGCTTCGTCAAAGATGTGAAATCCAAAAACATTTTTCACTGGATGAACATGCCAGAAAAAGCGGAAGAGTTTGATGGACTCTTGCTCCGAGGTGATAAGAATCCAAACACCAAAGGTCTTCTCGGAGTCTTGAAAAAACACGGGATCACAACCAAGTGGTCTGATCTGACGGCGGGTATTGCTAGCGGCAACTTTAAAACTGTGGTGGTCGCGGGTCCGGAGATTCAAGTTCAATTTCCTGATCTCAAAGAAAAAATCAAAGAGCTGTCAAAGGCTCCGAATTTGATTTGGATGCAAGCGGGAATGAATTCAGATTTGGAAAATCTTTCTGGAAATGTCTGGTTGATTCCGATGAAGTCTTACATCGAAAAAGATGGAACCTTTGTCAATCATGCAGGCTTGGCTCAGACTTTCAGAAAGGTAACGACAGTTGTCTCCGAAGCTCTGACACTGACTGAGGCAGGAAGTTTACTGACAGGCCAAATGATTTCGATCAAGCCTGAAATCAATGTCATGGTTGAAGCGGATCGTCTTGCTGACCGCGTGACCTTAGAGAATCGAAAAAAGAATGAGTTTGTCTTTCGCCGAGGTACTTTATGAGTGTGGTTCAAACCAATACTTCCGAATCGAGCAAATGGTATCTGCCGGGAATTCTGACTGGCCTCGGAATCACCATGCGCCATTTGCTCAAAAATCTTTTCAACAAAAAGCAGATGCTGACCTTGAATTACCCTGAGGAAAAATTTGAGTACTCGCCCAGGTTCAAAGGTAATCATGTGCTGACGGTGAAAAAAGATGGATCGCTTCGCTGCACGGCTTGCATGCTTTGTGCGACGAACTGTCCGGCCGAATGCATTTCGATTGTGGCAAGCGAGCACGAAGATCCTTCCGTCGAGAAATACCCAGTGAAATACGAAATCGATATTTTACGCTGTGTTTTCTGCGGCTTTTGCGAAGAAGCTTGTCCAGTGGACGCCGTTCGCATGGGACCCGAGTGGCAAACTCCCGGAGTGAATGGCGCTAATTTCCATTACGGAATTGAGCAATTGGCCTTCCGACCACAGCTCAAAGGTGGAATTCAATCAATCGTTGATGACGAAGAACGAGCTCGCGCCGGCATTTAATTTTTGAGTCGAAAAATTTCTATCTTCGGCACATCAATTCGATGGCTTGGTGAAAGATCGAATGATCGGGGCCCATCCCAAATTTGACTTCATTTCGAGCGAATATTCTCAGCAAGCTTCGAGCTTCTTCACAGCTTGTGTCCTTCACGGTCATTTGATCTTCATTCAATTTCAGCAAAGAAATCGCAGTTAAGCCAATCATCTGATCATCCGCTCGATCATACAATTGATCGTGCAGGGCAGATGTGCTGATTTCTCGTTTTTCAGCTTGTAGGATTCGTTTCATTTCCAATTCCAGATTTTCTTTTGCCGGCGTCAAGAGCTGCAGTCGCTCAGAATTGGATTTTTTTAGATCCAACATCGAGGTCGCGAGAATTTTAATTTTAATTTGCAAAGATGTTAAGGAATCAATCGTTGGATCCGATGGGCTGGCAAAACTGAAAACGCCCGTCATCAAAAGGCAGAAGCTTAGAGTTAATTTGCTAAACATGATGATGGCTCCTTGGTAATGGCGCTGAGCTTGGCTCGAATGTTCTCGTGATAGAACCGATTTTCAGATTTATGCATGTAGTGTTTCAAATCCGAAAGAAGTTGATCGACATCTTGTTTGCTGTGGAGACTTTTATTTCCGCGAACGTAATCTCTCAGCAAGTCGCGAAGCGCACTTTGCAAGCCTCCTGGCCCCGTATTGTGGCCCCATCCGGCCAAAGAAAATTTCAATCGCGCCGACTCTTCTTCCGAAAGAGAGGAGGTCAGGTTCTTATAAGTTTTGCTGTCTAAGTAAGCGGCCGTTAACGACTTGGCAATCAAGTTTTGATAAGCAAAAGAGTATGCGATATTTTTCAGCGGATTTTCTTTGGCGATGCCAATCCGGTCGCAAGTTTTTTTCGAATCCATCTGTTGTTCGAGAGCAGAAACGAGCACTTGTTTGCACATAGGATTCGAGGCTTGAGACAATTGATTTTTTAAGCCTTTCAAATTTTTATTAACTTCGGCGATGGCAGGCGCTGTCAGCTGGCCAGGGCCACCGGCTCCAGTAGGACTTGAAACATTCAAATGCATTCCTGATTCTTGCGCCATCAATGAAAAAACCGACAAAGCCAGCTGTCTTTTTGAAACTTCAGAATTGCCGTTGAGCGAGCCAAAGCAATCCGCTGCTAAATTAAAGGATTTAGCAGTGATATTTGTATAGTTTTTTGAAATGCAGGCTTTGGAATGGATGGCTCGGGGTGATTCATTCGCAGAGCAAGTTTGATAACGACCGCTTCCATTTTTTGTCAAATTTGTTTTGATACAGTCAGATCGAATGACTTCTTTTGGCTCGGAATTCAGATAATTAGAAAGAGGAGAGCTTCCAGATAAAAGACTGGCTAATGGCGCCTCTAAATAATCATTTCTATCAGTGCAGGTCTGGAAAGCTTCGATTCTTCTATTGCATTTGCCATCGGGGCAACTGGGAGATGTGGGGACCTCTGATTTGCTCATGATTTGAGAGGCTTTTTCGTTCAATTGATCAATCGTTTTGACGGCAATTTGAGCTTCTGCTTCGGCACCAGCTTTACTTGATTTTTCTTTTTTAGTTTCCTTGGTGCCTGCCGCAACCTTCGTTTCAATTTTAGGTTCTGCTTTCTCGATGATCGCAGGAACCGCTTGAATGGTTTCTGCAGCTTTGGCTTTTTCAGGCTCAGTGACAGGCTCGACTTCAGATTTTTTTTCTGGTTTTGAATCAGCAGCCTTCTGTTGAGCTTGCTTTGGAGTGCTCGATTCCTTCATCCAAGCTTCTAAAGTTTGATCTCGTTTTTCTTTGTTTTCGGCGACTGAAAAAAGTGCCATGCTGGGATGGTTGATATTGTAGTAAACCCAGACGCATTTGTCGCCAGTTCCTGAAATACTGGCGTTTTTTAATTCGAGGCACATGCCGTAATTTTTGCTGGATTCGAAATACTTTGTTTCTTTGATGAGGGCTCGGGTGCCGGGCTTCAGAACGGTGATCTTGTTCTCATCTGAGGCACGGAAATGAGCGCCGCTTCGAGCGTACAGAAATCCCTTGAGCTCTATCAAATCATCTTTCTGAGGGCCTGTGAAGGCGGCAAGGCTGGCCGTGAGGCCAATCAGAATAAGTGACTTAAATTTTTGGTCCACGTGCTTCATTGGAACTCCCGCTAAACGAAATAAGAGCAAGTGCTTGGCCAAGCTGGAGTATGCTCAACTCAACTTGATGGACCACTGGAGACCTATGGGAGCGCTGGGCTTTGAACTTTGCCCTGAAGAGGTAGTCAGGCGTCTAAATTTTGAACAATCTGAACTTGTCTCAGATTGAGACATTCATGTTAGACTTAGGTGATGAAAGTCGATCTCTCCTCATTTGAAACCTGGGAAAATATCAATGCGAAAGTGGCAGCCGAACTTCAAGTCAGCTCGGCTCAGACCGTGCGCTGTTTTCCAGGCTTGCCTGCGGCGATTTTTGAGATGTTGATTTCAACCGCTCAGTTTTATAGTCACAAGCGAAGTGTGGCGATTGTTGGCGGTCAAACTCCGCATATGCAGTCAGTAATGCCTTACCTTTACAAAGAAGGTTACGAAGTTCAAATTTTACCGGCGGGAATGAGTCCGGCCCAGTGGGTAGACTCGCTCAGAAAAGATACCTGCTTTGCCATTTTTTGCGAAGACCATCCAGTCACAGGCGAGCTCTTTCCAATTTCTGATTTTGAAACCAGTTTGAATGAGAAAAAAATATTTTGTTTTCGCATTTCTCATCACAATCATCTTTATCAACATGTTGATAGCTCGAACGAGATTCAGGCTTACTCGGCTCGGATTTGCTCCTTTGATCCTCAAACAGCAGTGGCCATCATGGGTGAGAGGCAGAAGGCGGCGAGCATGCTTGCACCTTTTCTCAGTTGGGATGAAAACCGATTTTTAGCCGCCGTGAAATCGAGCAAGCAATCATCCAAAGAAAACAAAGAGCTTGTGGAAAGTTTTGAATCTCAACTGCCTGAAGGCTTTCATCGCTTACTTGAAACTGAAAAGCGATGTTTCGACCGTGCTCTGATCTACAGCGAAAGTGCTGGTGGAGAGTCTCTGCAGAACGACCTTGCCAGGCATTTGAAAATTTCATTGCAAAGTCCTTCTTGGGAGCGACAGATCGAGACAACTCATTTATGTCGCTGGGGCGGAGTTGGAAATTATGATCTGTGGTGGAACCCCCGGCCGAGCGACAATATTTTGCGAGGTCTTCTGATTTTATCATTGGAAGTTTTGCACAAGCCTCAACTGAAGCTCGCATTGCAGAAAGCTTTGCAGGAGTGTTAGATTGCCCAACTCGAATAAGGCTAAAGTTCTCATTTTAAGAGCGACCAAATACGGAGAAGCCGATTTGATTTTGCAGGCGCTCACCAATTGCGGCGAAAAAATTTCTCTTCTGGCAAGAGGTGCATTGAAATCCAAGAAGCGTTTTTCCGGCGGAGTTTTAGAGCCCACTCACTTTGTCGAAGTCCGCTACAAAAAACCCATCTCGGAAAATAAAATTGCCACCTTGGAAGAAGCAACTTTGATCAATGGCTTCGAAAAATTGCGCAGCAGTTATGAAAAAGTGGAAGTCGCTTTTTATGTTCTCGAGTGTTTGTCCAAAGTTTCGCAAGAAGGAGATGCAGTCTCCGATCATCTTTTTAATTTGGCAGGACACAGTCTAAAATCGCTCGAGAAAGCCGTCGACTTGAAATTATTTCGTGTGCACTTCTGTTTGAAGCTGCTTTTTCAGCAGGGAGTGCTTGAGCCCGAATCCTGGATGGGAATTTATCTAAAAAACTCAATGTCTCAGCATGAGCAAATGGAGGGTCATGAAGACCCGCAAAAAGATTTACATTTGTATTGGTGCGAATCTCATCTCAAAGAGTATTTGTCTACGGGGATGCTGTCCAACTGAAGCCGCTCATGATGAGATATTTGCTGTAATCAGAGCTCGCCAAAGTCGAAGAGTTAATTGTATAAACTCCCGTCAATGTCGCAGCCCAATTGAGATTGAGAGGTTTTCGTAGACCAAGGGCTAATGAGCTGTCGTTATCCACTCGACCGACCGCATGCTGATTGTAGTTGGCATTGTAAAATCCCAGTCGAGCCGTCCATGTGGTGTCCCATTTCCAAGGTGCAAAGTATGTGGCGGCCAGATCAAAGCGATTGTATGTCGAGTTTCTTCCAGCTGCAGCGTTTTGAGAAAGGCCAACTTCGCCGACCCATGCTTGTGTTTTCTTCTGATCTTGAAAAAATGTCTGCAAACTTCCGAGAGAAATTTTCGTCGCTGTTTGATCATCATCTCCCGAAGAATCCAAAAGCGACATGTCTCGGCGAATCTCGCCAGTGTAAGTCGCAAACCAATCCTCTTTCATCACGAAAGTATGATCTGTTTTCAAAACAGTCGAATTGACGATCACTTTCCGAGTCCCTGTTTGGTTCACATCCATGCGAGTTGTCTCGTATCCAGGTGACAGAGTCATTTGATAAGCTTTGCCAAGTGCTGATCCTTTGTAGCGATAGGGAAAGTAAACTGTGAGAAGCCACGGATCCGTGCTTTGAAAATTGGCGGCTGCCTTGAATTTTTTATCGGTCGAGTACATATCGCTCAGACTGAGAACGCCAGAAAACTCATGATTCACAGTGTAGATGGGTCGGTACTCCACCGAGCCGCCGTAACTCCAGCGAAATCCCGCAAGCTCTGTCTGCTGACTTGCTTGTGAGTTGGAGATCGCCAAAATATTTGAGTCATACATCAAACCGATATTGAGATTAACAAAGTATTTGCGACTTTGCTCTCGCTTGAAGGCTGCGATATTAGCAATTTGCTCTAGATAAGTTTCTGATTGCGAGTCCAAATTTGGATCTTGTGAGTGATCCAGCACATATTCAAAATTCGATTTGGCTTCATCGAAATTTTCTTTTTGGTAATTTGCTACTCCAGCAAAAAAAGCAGCCGAGGGACTGAGAACCTTGTCGTCCTTTGATTTCACTGTCTGAAATTTTGCAATGGCTGCATCCAATTCTTTTAATTTCATATAATTCAGGCCCATGTAATATTCTCGCTCAAGAGAATTGGCTTCCGTCGCTTTTGAAATCGTGAGAATAACCAAGGAGCGATTGTATTTTTCGTTCTTATAAAGCGTCACACCATACTGATAATAGAAAGTTTCATTCTGAGGATCGAGGTCTGAAGCTTGCGAAAATGCTTTCTCGGCTTCGATAAAAATTTTGTCCTTGTAAAGTTCGAGACCTTTTTCTCCCAACTTGCGCGACTGCTCTTTTCTTTGCGCAATTTCTTGGGCTGCCATGGCCTCTTGTTCTTGCCGCAACTTAGCCTGTCGTAACTTTTCCTGCGCTTCCATCTTCTGCCGCTCAGAAAGCAGTTGCGCAGCAGCTTCTGATTGCCGAGTTTTTTCTTCGAGAGCATTTGCTGCTGCCTGCGCTTCCAAGGCTGGTCGCCCCACTGGCGTCGCAGCCGAAGATAAAGATGAGGTTGGGGGTAAAACGGCTAAATGAGATTTGCGATAAGCATCCAATGCCGCTGTGGCTTGCTCTTTGGTATCAAAGATTTCTAACTCTTGAGCGCTCTTTGGATCGGCTCGAAAAAAGAAAGGCTTTCGAAGCAGGAGTCCTTCATTTATTAAGTTATCAATTTTTTTCTGATCCTTTGAGGCAGCAAGAGACTTTGGCAGTACATAAATTTCTGGAGTGATCTGAGCCTCACCCCAAGAGATATTGTATTGCCCAATGAATTCGCCAGTACTCTCTCCAGTTTCGAGGAGTTGAATCGTCACAATTTTTTTGCTTGCCGAGTCTCTCAGGACAAAAGATCCTGAATCAATAGCCGTTGGATTTTTGTTCCAAGCTTTTGACATATATTTGAAACTGATTGGTTTCGAAGTATCGACTCGGGTCTGGGCAGCGGTGCAAATGGATGTCAGACAAATGAAGACCGAGAAGAAATATCGAAACACAAGTATCTCCTGATGAAATGTTCTGTGCTTCGATTATACGCAGAGGTCTATTGAGGCGCCAAAATAATTTGTACTTTTGATTTCTGATTGTTGCGAATCGCATCCGTCAAAAATGTACTTTGAGTCGGATTGATCGTGTTTTGTCCCACGGTCGGAAGTCCAACAGGGCTAGAAATCATTGGAGTCGCCGCAACTGGAGCTGTACCTAAGTCTGCACTGTCGGTCATCGCAACTGAAGTGCTTGCTGGTTTGCGGGGATCCTTTTTTTCATTCTTCACTTCTTTAACATTTTTGTCTGCTTCCTGCTTTGAAGCTGAATCTGATTTAGATTCAGAATTGACTTTGTTCAGGTCCTCTTTTGGCAGGACTTTTGGAGCTTCTGGTGCGGCTCCGCCTGAACTGTACTGAGCCATCTGCCCTGGACGAACGAAGACCGCATTGACTATGGAACCCCCGGGACCA
>JAYUCD010000207.1:0-17763 GCA_043740515.1 Bdellovibrio sp.
GCCGATTTCCTCGCCTCAAAATTGACGGCATCGATATTTCGAAAGATCAGCTCAGTGCGGCTCGCAAATATCTGAAAACAGAAATTCAGGAAAAGCGCATCAGCTTAACAAAGCAAGATGCGCAAAATTTCACTTTGAAAAGTCCCAAGCACGATGCCGCTTTTCTTTGTTGGTTTCTCGAGCACGTACCAGATCCGCTGAAAGTTTTGAAGCGAGTAAAGAGCCAACTGAAGCCCGGAGCTAAAATTTATTGCAGTGAAGTTTTCAATCAGACGCTGTTTGTTCAGCCTTACAGTCCCGAGTTCTTGAAATACTGGTTTGAATTCAACGATCTTCAATGGTCCATCGGCGGCCATCCTTTTATCGGTGGAAGCTTGGGTCACCTTCTCAATGAAGCAGGATTTGTCGATATTCAAACCGAAGTGAGATCTTTTCACTTTGATTCGAGATATCCCGAGCGAAGAAAAAGTTTTGTCGATTATTTTTATCAGATTTTGTTGTCAGCCAAAGAGACGCTGATTCGAGAAGGCCGAGTCACCAAAGAAATGGTGACTCGTATTGATCAAGAGGTCGAGCGAGTCAAGAAAGCTCATGACTCGGTTTTTTTCTACGCCTGGATGAGAGCCACAGCGAGAGTTGCCTCTAACTAACTCTTCCGAAACTGTTCAAAACTATGCGCCGCCACCAGCATTCGGATCATTCGAATGAGGATATGGACTGTATCCTGTCACGTCAGAAAAGTATTTCTGAAGCAAAAACAAAATGGGATGAAAATGATCAGCTAACATCTCTTGATAGGCATCTGCTGGCTGCCAGTGCTGATAAATCACGCGGTACAAACCAGAAATCACTCCCGTACGGTCCTGTCCATGCTGGCAGTGAACGTACAATGGATAGTAACGAGAATCTGCCATGACTTGCAGAGATTGATTCACTTGTTTTGTTTTTGGACGAAAGAATCCTGACATCGGAGTTGAAATCACTTTCATTCCCAACTTTGCCGCCTCTGTTTTTTCCCAAGCCACTGCCGCAGCATCATCTTCCAAATTCAAAATTGTTTTCACTCCGCTGTTTGCGAGAAATCGCAATCCTTCAATCGAAGGACGAGCTCCGCGAGTCACTCCCGAGACAACTTGGTGATATTCGGTGATCGGTGCGGTTACGCGGCTTCTGGCTGAAGCAGAGAAAGGCAGCAGCAAACTGAGGGCAAGCAGATTCGTAAACAGAAAAAACTTCATAAGTCTCCTTTCGGGAAACAAAATGGATTTGAAGTGGCTCTGTTTACAGGAGACGCTAGAAGGCGGAGTGCCAGCAAGGTGATTGCCTTGAAACTGGCACTAGGTGGGGCTTTGCGAGAATCGGAAGGGCAGACTAGCCCTTGATCAAAGTCTGGAGTTCGCCAGTTTCATACATTTCCATCATGATATCACTGCCTCCGACCAATTGCTTTTTTACATAGAGCTGAGGAATCGTCGGCCAGTTGCCATATGTTTTGATGCCTTCACGCAATTCTTGGTCATCCAAGACATTCACTCCATGAAATGAAACTCCGAGATCTTGCAAAATCGCTGTGGCTCGAGCTGAAAAGCCACACTGAGGAAATTGAGCAGTGCCTTTCATAAAAAGCACGACTTCGTTTTGATTGAGAAGTTGTTCGATTCGTTCCTTTGTATCTGCCATTTGAGAACTCCTTTTGCGATCAATTATACTTTGATTTTAGTTTTGATTGAAAGGGCATGAACTTCGCCCGTTTGAAGCTCGGGTGCGAAAACAGCCATAACCGCTTGATGTTGTTGAATCCGACTCAAGCCTTCAAAAGCCTGGGTTTCAACTGCGACTTCCCAGTGATTTTCGGTGCCAGTCAAATCAAAGACTTCAACTGCAGCATCCGGATAGGCTTTCAAAATTCGATCTTTCATCATCTCTTGCTTCATCGTGTGATCCTTGGTGGAAATGATTTTATCGGTAAAAGCCTGGCTTGTCGAGGATTTCGCTTCAAGGCTTGCAAAGCAGGCTCGGGACTGTTTTATTCGACAGCAGCTATGAATTTGATTCTTTTTATCGCCGCCTTTTTACTGGCTTTTGTCTTTTACAGCATCGAACGACTGCAATTTCTCCTGTGGAACCGGGATTTTTTTCAACACCAACCGAGCACTGAAATTCTTCGGGCCTTTCTGCAGGGTTTGAGATTCGATTTGGCAGCTGTTTCAATCATCAGCGCCCTTCCTTTTGTGATTTTTGGGATGGCAGACTTGATTCAGTTTCGCGGGCACAAATCTGAGGCCCCTCTATCGCAGAAAAGAGTTCGTGCTTTGCTGTTTATTTTCCTCGTCTTTCATGTGCCCTTCATGGTGATGAATTTAGGCGATGCCGAATTCGTTAATTTCCTAGGACGCAGGTTTACTTTCGATGCTCTTTTTTTCTTGCGTGAAGTGCCAGGAAAATTTTCAAATTTGTTTAGCTACTATTGGAAATTAAACGCGGTCAATCTGCTGATCCTGACAGCTTTTTGCGCCCTGAACTTGGTTTGGCTTCCCAAAAAGTTAGCCAATCTGAATCGATTATCACTGAAAAAAAACCTTTCGGCGGGCTTAGGGATTTTTGTATGCCTAGGAATCGCTTCTCGCGGAGGTTTGCAAAGCAAGCCACTTAATTTTGCTCATGCGCAAATTTTCCTGAACCCCAGCATGAACAATCTTGTTCTGAATTCACCCTTTGCATTCATTCAGACTTTGCGTCGGCAAAGTCTCCCACGCAGTCAATTTTTCTCTAACCAGCAGATGCTGCGAATTCTAAAATCTTCGTCCTCTGAAAAATCAATGCTCGAGACTCAGCGGCCAACAGGCCATCCCAACGTGGTAGTGTTGATTTTAGAGAGCTTCTCGCTTGAGTTTGTCGGATCGGCAAATCAAGGTCGGGGCTACACGCCGTTTCTAGACTCGCTAGCTGACAAGAGCCTCTTCTTTGATCATGCCTATGCCAACGCTCGCCGTTCGATCGAAGGAATCGGTGCCATCATTGGCGGAGTGCCGGCCTTGATGAACGAACCCTTCATCAGCTCGCAGTACCTAACAAATTATTATTTAGGGGTTGGGACCCTGCTGGAGCCTCTGGGTTACCACACCAGTTTTTTTCATGGGGCTCAGGCCGGTTCGATGTACTTTGATCAATTCATGCACAGTGCTGGAATCAAAAATCACAACAGTTTGAACAATTATCCCCGGCCCGAAGAGAGTGATGGGACTTGGGGAATTTGGGATGCGCCCTTTTTGCAATGGATGAGTGAAAAACTAAACACCTTTCCTCAACCCTTTTTCGCCGGTCTGTTTACGCTGACTTCGCACAATCCCTTCAAACTTCCAGCCGGATTCGAAAACAAGTTTCCCAAGGGCAGCTCTGAAATTCATCAAACCATCGGCTACACAGATTACGCAGTTCAAAAGTTTTTCGAGACCGCCTCGAAGCAAGCCTGGTTTCAAAATACAATTTTCATTATCACTGCCGATCACACCTATAAGCCGCTCCAACCCGAATACGACAATGAAATCGGCTTGTACAAAATTCCTCTAATGATTTATTCGCCAGGGATCAAACTTCCAGCAGTGGATACTCACCAGGTTGTGCAGCAGATTGATATCTTGCCGACCATTTTAGATTTGCTTGGAGCTCCGGTCACTGAGCGAAATTATCTTGGTCAATCCGTCTTTGTTCCGGGCGATCGCTCGGCCATTTGTTTCACTGATGGCAATTACCTCCTGATCGCCAAGGATTATTTTCTGCGCCACTCTTTCAAGGGCGAGTTTCAAATGTTTTCGCTGCAAGATCCTCAAGCGCAAACTCCGCTTGAGGAACCCGAATCTCGCAAGACTGAATTGGTCGATCGATTGAAGGCGAGCATCCAGTATTTCAGTCAGGGAATGTGGGACAACAAGCTTTACTATCCTACGGGACGCTAAGTTTCAGGCGAAATCCTTCCCTGTTGCGCTTTCGATCGGCCAGTGGCAAAACTGAAATACATGAATTTATTTTTTCAAGCGGCATCGCCTGAACATCAGAAGCGCGAGAAGGCAAAAGCTCGCGAGCTGCGGGCGACTCAGTGGTGGAAACAGGAAGTCGGAAAAGGCGTCTGCTATCATTGCGAAAATAAGTTTAAACCTGCTGATTTGACCATGGATCATCTGATCCCCATCGCCCGCGGTGGCAAATCCGACAAGAAAAACTGCGTGCCCTGTTGCAAGGACTGCAACACTAAAAAAGGCAATCAGACCCGAGCCGAGATGGCCATGAACCAGCTCAAAACCGGCGAATCCTCGGATTCTGGGGAATAAACGGGCATATAACGCGTCGCGCAGCATAGGTCTGGACTTTGTGCTTGCGTCGACGCGCCATGTTCATATTTCCTAGAAGTTGATTCATCCAAAATAAAGGACTTCTGAACGTGAGTAACAAGATCACAAAAAGTAGCACTGCAGAGTACTTTGCAAAGAATCTCCAGCAAGTGGGCTTCTCATCTCCGTTAAAAGCGGTTTTAACCACTTTGAAAGAATCTGTCGACAATTCGCTGGATGCTTGCGAAGAGGCCGGCATCCTTCCCGAAATTGAAGTGCAAATTCAAAGAGTCGGAACCGGCTCCTCCAAAAACACAGATTTGATTCGCATCACGGTTGAAGACAACGGCCCGGGCATCGATCCAGAGAATCTCGCCAAAGTTTTCGGCGAGTATTTGGCTTCGTCTAAATTCGGTCGCGGTCAATGCTCTCGCGGACAGCAAGGAATTGGAATTTCCGCCGCCACCACTTGGGCTCAGCTGACCAATGCAAAAGGCGCTTTCGTTATCAGTAAAACCTCTGGAATGCGAAAGGCCCTGAAAGGCCAAGTCGACGTCGACATCAAATCCAACACGGGAGTTCTTCGCAATAAAGAGATGATCGACTGGGATAAAAAAAGCGGAGTCCGAGTTGAATTCACCATCGACGGCCGAGTCCAGCTGAACGGCGACGGCGGTCTGATTACCTATCTCGAAGGAACTGTCCTCGTAAATCCGCATGTCACTTTGAAATACAAACTGATGGAGAACGACTGGATCCGCGTCGAGCGAGTCACCAACGTCGTTCCCGAAATGCCGGCGGCAACCTTGCCACATCCACACACTTTTAAACTGGGCGAGTTCATCACTCACGCTACTTTGTTTGGAAAAGTGACCGTCGGAAATTTTCTGAAAACTGGATTTTCGCGGATTTCTGATCAGTCTCTCAAGGATTTCTCCACGAAGGGGATGCCCAAAAATCTGCTCGATAAGCCGGTAACTTCGCTGAAAGAAGGCGATTTCAAAAAAGTCTTCCAAGCTGTCCAAGATACCGAGCTGATGTCGCCGTCGACCAAGTCCGTTCTGACGGTCGGCGAAGATGCTCTCTCAAAATCTATTCAGCGCTTAGGCGAAGTGGATTTCTTCTCTGTCGTGACCAGAAAACCAGCCATCTGTGATTTCAAACCTGTTGTGGTTGAGGTTGCACTGGCGCGATTTATTAACCGAAATTTGGAAGCCGATGAGCCCGTGCAGCTCTTGCGATTTGCCAATCGAGTTCCTTTGCAATTTGATAAATCAGGTTGCGCCATCACTTGGGCAATCGAATCTGTGAATTGGAAATCCTACGGCTTGAGTCAGCCGAAAGGTTCTCTGCCGATTGGCCCCTACGTTTTCGCAGTTTCATTGACCTCGCCATTTATCAAATTTAAGAACGCCTCAAAAGAAACAATTGATGCTTCCGAAGAGCTGGTCGAAGAGATTCGCCGAGCGCTCATGCAAGCAGGACAAAAACTTTCTCGGCACATCAAAAAAGAAAACAAAGAAGCCGATCTCGAGCGAAAACTAGCGCATATCGAGCAATTTGGTCCGATTTTGGTCGAAACTTTGATTCGAATTACCAAGTCTCCAGACTCTCGCCGAATCAAAGCCGAAGAGGGACTCAAGAAGCTTCTGGGCCGAGATTCAAGCGAAGCCATTGCTGATCTCAAAGAGGCCGAAAGCCGTTTGCACAAGCAGAAAACCCGAGAGGCCAAACGCCAAGGCATCGATTCAGAGGACGGGGGAAATTCTTCCCGCTTTGAAGAAGTCGATGTCATCGGTGAAGAAATCGTCGAGCAAGCAAAAGTCGTTTCGACAAAGAAAGCAACTGGAACAAAGAAAATCGCTGCAGCAAAAAAAGAAGTTGGAACAAAAAAAGAAAAAAAAGAGGCGCCCGAGAAAGTGACCGGAACTAAAAAAATTGCAGGAACTAAAAAAGAAGCCGGTACTAAAAAAGAAGTCGCCACGAAAAAGAAATAAATAGGTAAAAAAATGTCGAAATTAATCAGCATTCGCGAACTCAAAATCGATATTCCCAAAGAAGCCAAGATCTTGGCTGAGAGAATGTTATCAGATTTGGAGAAATCCAAGCGGCCAGTGCTCGAAGCTGTAAAGACTTCGTTGGACAACTCTTATTACAATCCGAAAGTTGGATATTTGCAGGCCGGCGACAAGCGAGTTCGAACAGAACTAAATGTCTCTTCGGTGCAAAAGTTAGCGCGAGTTGTTTTCATGCTCGAAATCTTGCTCCGCAATCTTCACATTGGCTCGGTCAATACCAAAAGGGAGTTGTATTACATCTCCAAAGGTCTGATCAAAAATCAGCAGAAACTCAAGCCTCTCGATTTCGAAGATCAAACCGAATCTGATTCGATCGTCGATTTCATCGGCGATATGCTCCAAGTTTACCGCGAAGAACTGAACTGTTTTGCCAATGAACGAGGCGGACAAACTTACTCTCAGCAACTGGTCGTCACCGAGACGATGAATGACGGTGAAAAAGCGACGATCGATCTTTCCTCTCTGGGAACTGCGCCTTTTCAGCCAAAAAACAAGCCTCAGTCTTTGAAATTAAAAACCAAAAAGAAAATCGATTTCGTTCTGGTGATCGAGTCGGAAGGTACTGCCAATACTTTGCAGTCAATGGGCTTTACCAAGCGTAACAACTGCATTTTAATGGGTGCTCAGGGTGTGCCATCCAACGGCGTTCGCGGTTGGTGTAAATTGATTGAAGAAGAGCTTAATGTGCCGATGTATTTCTTTGGAGATCTCGATGCTTACACTTTGCAAAATATCTTTCGAACTTTGAAGGCAGGATCTGCCGCTTCCTTGATTCGAAATGCTGATTTCTCAGCTCCGCAAGTTCGATTTTTGGGATTATTGCCTGAAGATGTGAAGCGCTACGATTTGCCATTTTATAAAGTGCGAGAATCAGATCCTGTCGAAGCAAGGTCATTGAAAAAAGCCAAAGATGCGCTCGAAAACGATCCCTTTTTCTTGGATAAAAAGAACAAAGGCTTAGCAGAGATTTTGCGATTTTTGATGCGAGAAAAGATTCGTTGCGAGCAGCAGTCTTTGTTCTCCGTAGACCCCAACGATCCAATCAAAATGGAAAAGATCATCCTCGAAAAAATTAAAAAAGGTTGGTACGTCTAGGTACCTGGCAATTTTCGATGAAGACATAAAAAAACAGCGTCCAAGAGACGCTGTTTTTTTTCGCTAAAAATTTGAGAAATTTCAGTTTAGAAAAATTCTGCTGCTTTTTCCTGAGCCGATTGTTTCATGTCAGTGGAAACAAATCCGATTTCGACAATTCGACCTTTTTTGCAACCAGCAAGAGTCGAATCATGTTGTGAGTCGTATTTGCAATCGCTGGTCTCCCAAGCTTCAGCCGAGTAGGTCAAACGGTAACCGAGCAACTGACCCTTTTGATTGCGAACTTCTTCGACCTTATCCAGTCTGGCTTCATCTTTGGCGTGGTAGTCACCTTCCAGAATTGTATCAGACCAAATCATGACCGAGTATTTCGCGCTGTCGATCAGCTGATCCATCAAAGCTTTCGGAATCTCCGAAAATTTCAATGGAATTTTAACAATCTTGTCAGATGCCGGAAGAATTCCTTCAGCCTTCAAGATTATTTCCAAATTTTCTTCTTGAGGGGGTTGTGGTGTTTTGGGATTTGCTAGGGTGGTTGATGCCAGACCTAGGGTTGCGATAAGAGTGAGTACGGCGATGTAATTTTTCATGATGCCTCCGAATTCGCCAAACTAAGGTAAAAGCTGGCCTGAGAGAACTGTTTGATAATCAATTTATTATGCGTCCGGCGCATACAAGTGGAGTGTCGCAAGTCGATAGCTATTGCCAGAAGCGAGAGATCTGATTAAAATCGCACGTGTTCAAAATAACTTAAAGCTCAAGCAAAGCCGCATTTTACCTCAAGGATTCACACTCCTAAACAAAATGATCTGCGGCTAAAGAGGATCTTCACTATGGCAGCAAAAATCGCGACGACTCCGGACATGGTCAAAGAAGTTTATAAAAAATCGAACGAGCGCCTCGCAATCATTCGAAAGCGCCTGGGAAAGCCGCTGACTTTGGCTGAAAAAATCCTTTTGGGGCATTTAGAAGACCCTCAAAATCAAGAACTTGAGCGTGGGAAAAGTTTTTTGCTGCTTCGACCAGACCGAGTCGCCATGCAAGATGCGACGGCACAAATGGCACTGTTGCAATTTATGTTGGCGGGAAAGAATGAAGCGGCTGTTCCTTCGACGGTTCATTGTGATCATTTGATTCTGGCGAACAGTGGGAAAGAAAAAGATATGCCCAATGCGATGAAAGCCAACGAGGAGGTCTTTGACTTTCTATCGACGGTGACTTCGCGCTACGGAATTGGCTTTTGGAAACCTGGTGCTGGAATTATCCATCAGGTCATCTTGGAAAATTATGCTTTTCCAGGCGGACTGATGATCGGAACCGACTCGCACACTCCCAACGCGGGTGGCTTGGGTATGGAAGCTATCGGAGTTGGTGGATCCGATGCTTCGGATGTGATGGCAGGACTTCCCTGGGAAGTGAAAAATCCAAAAATTATCGGAGTTCACTTGAAGGGCCGATTGAACGGCTGGGCTTCGGCCAAAGATGTGATCTTGAAACTTTGCGGAATGCTAACCGTCAAAGGCGGAACGGACAAAATTGTCGAATACTACGGCGAAGGTGCGAAATCGATTTCCTGCACAGGAAAAGCGACGATTACGAATATGGGAGCGGAATTGGGCGCGACTTGCTCAGTTTTTCCATACGATCAAAAAATGAGTGCCTATTTGAAGGCGACTAACCGAGCTGAGTTGGCTTCGATTGCCGATCAGAATCAAGCGCTGCTCGAAGCAGATCCTGAAGTGGCGGCGGATCCAAAAAAATTCTACGATGAAGTTTACGAAATTGATCTTTCGACTTTGGAGCCGCATTTGGTTGGACCTCACTCGCCAGATATTGCCCGTCCTATTTCGGCTATCGGCAAAGAAGCCAAAGAGAAAGGCTGGACGATGAAGTTGTCTTCTGCCTTGATCGGCTCTTGCACAAATTCATCTTACGAAGATATTGGCCGAGCTGCTTTTGTGGCGAGACAGGCTTTGGAAAATGGCTTGAAGATGCCTCAGCATTTTTTGGTTTCTCCGGGATCGAATCAGATTCAAAATACGATCGAGCGAGATGGGCAGATGCAAACTCTCAATGCGGTTGGAGCGACCGTGCTTGCCAACGCTTGTGGGCC
Source organism: Bdellovibrio sp. (assembly GCA_043740515.1). Lineage (GTDB taxonomy): Bacteria > Bdellovibrionota > Bdellovibrionia > Bdellovibrionales > Bdellovibrionaceae > 21-14-0-10-47-8. Next base: position 9,615 of record JAYUCD010000207.1, read on the forward strand.
CTGCATCGGTCAGTGGAAGCGAGATGATATCAAGGCTGGCGACAAAAATACGATCGTGACATCTTTCAATCGAAATTTCCGCGGACGAAATGATTCAAACAATGAAACTTTGGCTTTCATCGGCTCGCCCGAGTTGGTCATGGCTCTTGGGTTGGCTGGCCGATTGGACTTCAATCCCTTGGTCGACGAGCTTGATACTCCCAAAGGAAAAATCAAATTGAAAGCGCCTGAGGCTCCAGAGCTGCCGGCAAAAGGTTATGTTTTTGATCAGGTTGGATATCAAGCGCCGGCTGGAGAAACGGCGAAGGTTGTGGTCAGTCCGACTTCGGATCGATTGCAGTTGCTCAAGCCCTTCACCGCTTGGGATGGAAAAGATTTTGTCTCCCAGCTTGTAATTGCTAAAGCCAAAGGCAAGTGCACAACAGATCATATCAGCCCGGGTGGACCTTGGCTGAAGTTCCGTGGTCATCTCGATAATATTTCCAACAATATGCTTTTGGGCGCCGACAATGCTTTCTCCGGTGAAATCGGAAAAGGAAAAAATCAGCTGACTGGCGGAAAAGGGATCGAGTTCGCTAAGATTGCTCGTGAGTATCAGAAAGCAAACAAAGGTTGGATCATCATCGGTGATGAAAACTATGGTGAAGGATCTTCTCGGGAACATGCAGCCATGTCGCCTCGATTTTTGGGTTGCACGGCAGTTGTCACTCGAAGCTTTGCGCGAATTCATGAGACCAATTTGAAGAAGCAGGGAGTACTGGCTCTGACTTTTTCAAACTCGTCAGATTACGACAAAATTCTCGAAGATGACCGAGTCAGCTTGGTTGACTTGGCGGCGATCGCGCCTGCTAAAAGCATCAAGATGTTAATCGAGCACAAAGATGGAAAAAAAGAAGAGATTCAGCTGAAGCACTCATACAACACGGAACAAATCCGTTGGTTCAAAGCGGGCAGCGCTCTGAATTTGATTTCAAAAAAAGCCTAAATTCCGTAATTTGGTGGGGCTCGCTTGGCGAGTCCTACTGAGCAGGAATATAAACCTGGGCCTGATCAACGCTTTCGCCTGGTTTTCGAAGGCGAAGGCAGGGGCCTTCAAACTCATACTGAAAAACATCATTTTGATTGAATTCGGCACGGCAGTCAGATTTGGTTTTGCCGTCATCCAGGGTTTGAGAGTCAGAGCTGGAATTCAATACCTGAAGTTGCGTCGTGTTGACGGCGAGATTTGCTTGCGCTTGAGCCACCACCGATTGAGATCCTCTTTGGCAGATCAGGATCGACGAGATGGAGCGGATGCTTATAAATATTTTTTTGCTATAACTGGTGCCGTCAATCCCGGCAAAGTCTGCTCTCCAGCCGCCGACAAAAAGACTTGTCCCGGTAGGAATCGCCTGCTGGCAGATTCGATGATCAGTGACGTCTTTGCTAAAGAGAGGGCCATTGTTCGGTTCCGGTGAGCTCAAATTAGCTTTTCCACAGGCCAAGAATCCTCCCAGCACTGCAAGGCCTAAGACTTTACTGACAGAGTTTTTCATTTGTGTCCCTTTCCTGCCGCCGCTCGGCTTTCATTTTTTAAGAATAGACCGTGACGGATGCGAACTGCAAGTTTATGAAGAGCGCTACTTTGAGGGGGATTTTGATGAAGTTTCAATTCGCTATTGTTTCAATTTTTCTATCGCTCGGTTTGTTCGCCCTTCCAGGAGCACGGGCCCAGTCCAATACCGTTGCTGTTGATCTCCAGATGAAAGCCAAAATGCATCAGGAAATTGACTATGTGGGTGCTTTGTATTCAAGCGTCTACGCGCCTCGCAGCTGGAAAGAATCTCATCTGGGATGGAATCTCGCAGCCGAAGTGAGCAAAGCACAAGGCCAACTTGAAACAGCCCAAAATTTATTCGAGGCTCGAAGTGCCGTCGCCAATTTGATCAAGTCGACCAAAGATTACCATGTGAGCTTCAGTTTTTACTCGACTGAAAAAGCCAGTTTGCCCTTCCAGGTGAAAACTGTCGAAGGAAAGAGTTTGATCGTTTTTATTGATCGGACAAAACTTTCTCCTGTTTCTTTTCCTTTCGCAGTTGGTGATGAGCTTTTGACTTTGGGTCAAGTTCCGGTGGCTCAAGCCGTAGCAGAGCTGGTTGAGCAAATGGGTCCTAACGCACCAGATACAGATAAGGCTTTGGCTGATCTGTATTTGACCCGTCGATCGAGCGCACGAAATTTTGCAGTTCCGCATGGACCTGTTACTCTTTCGATAAAACGCCAAAAAGACGAAACCGTGGGAACTGTTTCTGTGAGCTGGGATTACATTCCCGAGCAATTGAACAATGGTGGATCGAACGGATTGTTCAAAGCTGAAGTGAACGGACTTTTTGACCACAAAATGATTTCAAACATTGCCCAGGATCTGAAGTTTGCGGCGGCAAATCCTTATGGAATCGGAGAGCGAAATTCATTTTTGCCGGATTTTGGAACACGAACTTGGGCCTCGGCAGCTGACAGTGATTTTGATGCTTACATTTTTAAAAATGAACAGAATCAATCGATTGGTGTGATTCGAATTCCAGTTTATGAAGCACCAGATGATAACTATGCAAAAGCAGTCAGTGATTTTTCAGCGATCATTCAAAAAATGCAGGCCGAGACAAGCGGATTGATTATCGACCAAAACAACAACCCAGGTGGTTCAGTTTTTTATCTTTACGCTTTGGTTTCAATGCTTTCTGACCAAACGATGAAAGTACCGGCGCACCGAGTGTCTTTGCTACCTGACCAGGTTCGCGAATGTCTGAAGGCCATCGAATCACTTCGCGATGTGAAATCTGACGACGAGGCGAAGGCTATTTTAGGTAACGATCTTTCAGGATATCCGGCAACTTACGAGTTGGCAGTGTCGACTCGTGACTACTGTGCAACAGTGGTTCGCCAGTTCCACGAGGGCAAACATTTGTCGAGCCCTCTTCACTTGTGGGGAGTCGATCAAGTGAATCCAAATCCGGTTCATTACACCAAGCCAATCGTGCTTTTGACCAACATGTTAGATTTCTCCGGCGGCGACTTCTTTCCAGCCATTTTGCAAGACAACAAGCGCGTGACCATTGTTGGAACTCGTACGGCTGGTGCTGGTGGATTCATTTTAGAAGCTAGTTTTCCAAATAGCTTGGGAATTGAGAAAATTTCCTTTACAGGTTCGATTGCAGAACGAGCTGACAACAACCCGATTGAAAATCTGGGAGTCTCTCCGGATGTGGTTTTGCCGATGACCGCAGCTGATCTTCGCAACGGTTTTGTTGATTACGAAAGCAAAGTGAAAGCGGTTTTAGGCACTTTGGTTAAGTAATAGATTAACTAAAAATATAAATGTTCAGTTAAAAAAAGAGGATCACTGTGATCCTCTTTTTTTATTTTGAATCCGAACTTTCTCGGATCGGAAAATAATAGGTGGTGGTCATCGCATTCTGAGAATGGATTTCATAGATTTCCATGACGCTTTCATCTTTGATCAAATGATGATCTTCGATGTATTCCAAAATTTGAGGGTAGACTTTCAGTGGGCCGATTCCAGGAGAGCCTTCGAAGAGAGCGGTGACATAATTTTTTTCTGGAAGCGTTTTTTTATCGAAACCTTCAGGCAGGACTAAATTTTCAAATGCCGCTGCCGAATCCTGAAAAATGCAGCCTCCGTAAGACCTCAAGCGCACCTCTTCGGTGTTTTCGGGGTTGTCGAGGTAATGCCCAAAAGAAAAGTGACAATCGATGTTTTTGGATTTTGCCCACTGTTCGACATCCTCAATCACCGGAGACATCGTATGATAAGCGCCAATGTGATTTTTTAAAATCATTCGGAAAGGCCCTGCCTTTTTCTGTGAAATCGTCACGGGCCTGAAGGCCCCAGTGTAGCTCAGAACATGATAAGCAAAATAGCCAATCGCGAAAAGCAAAGGAACAATAATGTAGCTCAAGCGAATGGAAAAAGGTTTTCGGCTCATGATCTTTTCCATTTCAGGTTGCAGCCCATCGACGGATGTTGATTGCTCGATGGAGTTTCGTTTTTTAAAAGCAATTGCACGGCCTCAAAAAGCTCGCGCTTTTGAAGCTTAGCTGCGTCTTTCCAAGAGTCGTCCAATCGCCCTCGATATTGCAGCAATCCGACTGAGTCATAAACAAAGAAATCAGGAGTGCAGACCGCTCCAAAAGCTCGAGCTGCGGATTGATCAGGGTCATGCAGATAAGTGAAGCTATAATTTTTTTCCACGGCTCGATTTTTAAGATTTTCGAGACTGTCTTGGGAATTTGAAGTGGAATCGTTCGAGCAAATGCCGATCACATGAATATCCTGTTTTTTCAAATCGCACGCCAAGTCGATCAATCGATCTTCCACCGCTTTGACATAAGGGCAATGATTGCAAATAAACATGATCACGAGAGGTTTTTGATTTTGAAAATCTGCCTGTGAATACTTTTCGCCAAAGACACTGAGCAAAGAAAATGGTGGGAGCTTAGTTCCGAGCTCTGCTTGAGGTGGAAAAGTGAGCGCCATATTACAACTCACTCCAATTTATTTTTCCTTCAGTTGTCCACAGGCTTCCATCTGGATCGATTTTTTCATAATTGTTTTTTTGTAGAGGAAAACGATTTAATGCTGTTTTTAGAGACAGGCATTGATTGTCATTGAGAATCTGTGCTGTTTGAGAAATTGCCAAACTGATTTCCAAAAGCAAACGGTCCAGTAGGTGAATCCAAGTTTGCTCGGTCAGTGACATACCCAACGACTGGGTTAAAGATCCGGCCGTATCGATTTGTGAAGGTGAGGAAAAAACATTGAGGCCGAAGCCGACGATCAGCCGATGAGTTTGTGAATGCGGAACACTCTCCAGCAAAATCCCGGCAATTTTTTTATCTTTCAAATAAATATCGTTGGGAGCTTTCAAGCTGAGATCGAGCCATGGAAAAGAAGCTTTGAGAGCGGTCCAAACGGCCAATCCGATGGCCGGTGAAAGCACGGGTTGAGGTGGATTTCGCATTTGAAAAACCCAACTGCTCAAGAAGGCTCCTGATTGCGAGTCCTCCGTCGACCAAGCGTTGCTGCCTCGACCACGCCCAGCTGTTTGATGATCGGTCACGTACAAACTGACCGGCATGTCAGCGATTACTTTTTCTTTGGCAATTTGATTTGTGCTCGTTGTGCGACTCTCGTACCAGACTGGAATTTGACTTTGTTCTGCCCACTTTTTGGTGAGTTCCGCCAGAGCGATCATGGATTTTTCTCCCATTGAAACATCAAGCTGATGTCCGCAGCTGGTGCCGAATGCGTGAGTGCGCCAACGCTGATGAAATTGACTCCAAGTTGGGCGACGGAACGGACTCGGTCTAAACTCATATTGCCGCTGGCTTCGGTTTCGATGGTCGACGGAATTAGGCGCAGGCTGCTTTGAATTTGATCGTTGTTCATGTTGTCGAGAAGGATGCGTCTGACCTTCAGTTCGACTGCTTCTTTGACCTCGTCGAGATTTCCAACTTCGACCTCGATGGGAGCCTCGGTGTGCTTTCGGGTTTGCTGGACAGCTGCGGTGATACCGCCCATTACCGAGATGTGATTATCCTTGAGCATGATAGCCGCACTGAGATTCATGCGGTGATTTTGTCCACCGCCATGGAAAACGGCTTTTTTCTCAAGCTCTCTGTAGCCTGGTAAAGTTTTTCGCGTGTCCAGAATTTTTGTCTGCGTGCCTTCGACCTGTTTGACGAACTGAGAAGTGAGCGTGGCGATTCCAGTGAGATGAAGCAGAAAATTCAGGGCGATTCGTTCTGCTTTCAGAATCTGAATCAAATCTCCCTGTAAACTGCAGAGAATCTGTTTGCTGAGAACTGGATCGCCTTCTTGAAAATGCCATTTCAGTTTGGCGCTTGGATCCAAGGCAAGAATGCTTTTTTCGAAAGCTGGAATTCCTGACAAAATAAGATCTTGTTTGGCGATCAGTTTGGCTCGACCGACGTGGGTCTTTAAGGCCAAGGATTGAGTTGTCAAATCACCAGCAGGCATGTCTTCTTGAATGGCGGCTTGGATGAGGTCTTCTAAGGTCATGGGGCCGTTCTACAGCCGTTCGGCCTCTTTGAGAAGCTTTTGCAGTTCTTCACGAACAACGCGTTCCACAATTTCGGGAATGATTTTCCAGGCAATATTTTCCATCGCCGAGCGCGCCTCTTGTCGCAGCAACTCTTCCAAGCGCAGGGGGTCCAAGGAGCTCAAAGCTGATGAGCTAAGGCCTGAGCTCGACGAACCAGTCGAATTGGATTTGAGACTTTGATTTAAATTTGGCGAGTCAAAATTTGGTGTAGCGCCAAAAGTTTTAGAAACTCCGCCGGTTCGGCCGGTGTGGCTTGATCTGGAAATGCTTTTCGGTTCGTCGATTTCATCAAGTGAAATTTCATTCGGGCTTGAGCTAAGAGCGATCGAAGTGGTCCGAGTGAGATCTTCTTCGTCCAAAGGAAATTCGTCATCCACTGGCAGCTCGATTTTGTACTTGCTTAAATCTTGGCGAGACCAATCTTCTCGACCAGCGTCTTTTCCCGGCTGTGGTTTAGCTTTCGGTGGAGTTGGTAGGCCGTTGCTCTTGCCTTGATTTTTTGGCAAAGGCACGGACTGAAATTCTTCTGGCTCTTCCATTTCGCTAATGATTGGAAGGCCTTCTGCCGAAGATTCTTCAAATTCGAAATCATCGAAGCTGACTTCGGCTGGAGTTTTTTTAACCTGTGGAGCAATTTTTGGAGCTGGAGCATCTTCGACCATCGATGGCATCTCAGGGAAAGTGAGAAATTCCGAAATCACATTGGATTTCACCACCGGGCAAAGATCGCGGATCAGTGACCGAAGAGTGTCGGCATCGAAAGGTTTTTCCAGGCGGCGATCGGCTCCGCTAGCTTGGGCTTTAGCTTCATCGATTTCCATGAAACCACTCCACATGAGCACGACGGGAATGCGTTTGGCGACCGAGTCGGCCTTCAATTCACTGGAAACTTCGTAGCCATTTTTCTTTGATAAGAGGACATCGGCAAAAATAATGTCGGGCATGAAGCTGCGAGCGACTTGAAGGACGTCCAGGCCGATGGGGACAGCTTTGACTTCGACTCCGAAGTCTTGCAAAGCAAGCTGCATGACCTTTTTGATGGTCGAACTTTCATCAGCCAATAAGACGCGTAAAGCCATATAGAAAGTACACATTTTTTCGAGACCTGAGTCAAGAGAAGGGATATTTTTATTTCATGGGCAGTCGAATAGATCGTTATATTGCAGGACTTTTTTGGTTTTATTTTGCCGGTGGCTTAATCGTGTTTATCACTCTGTTTTTGGCGATCGATGCTTTGAGCACAATGGTGACTTACAAAGATGCGGAAGCTCTCGGCTTGTTGCGATTTTACGGCGCTTATTTGCCCGAGCTGATTTATCGAATGGCCCCGGTTGCTTGTTTGCTCGCGACGATTTTCACTTTGTCGACTTTGAATCGCAATAACGAATTGGTGGCTTTATTTAGCTCGGGAATGAGTCTCTTGCGGGTCACGGCTTCAATTTTAATCAGCGTGGCCGTCGTCAGTGTGGGGATTTTCGTCGTCAGTGACCGACTGCTGCCTGGATTTACCAAAAAGAAAAATTTTATTTTTTTCAACGAGATCAAAAAAAATCCGTCGCTCTATTCGATGGTGAGGAATGAAAAGATTTGGTATCGCTCAAAGGATTCGATTTTCTACATCAAAACTTTGAATGAACAGGCACATGAGGCGCAAGGACTGACGCTTTATTATTTCAGCGATAAATGGGATCTGCTTCAGATGGTGACTGCTAAAAAAGTGGAAATGGTTGCTCAGAACTGGAATCTTTTCGACGGCTCGGTGACTCTTTTCACCGAAGATTCAAGCTTTCCGCTGACCAGTCAGTTCGAGAAAAAAACCATCGTTATGTCGGAAGATTCGAAGGATTTGAGCTCGACTGCAAACGCCGCCGATGTCTTGAGCCTGAAAGAGCTTTCGCAATTTATCAAACGCAACAAAGACGCCGGTTTGGATACCTTGAGCTATGAGGTCGACTATCATTCAAAATACGGCTTTGCCTTAGCCGCCCTGGTTATGACTTTGGCCGGAATCCCCTTTTCCGTGG
>JAYUCD010000208.1:0-6668 GCA_043740515.1 Bdellovibrio sp.
TCATGACTTGAGTGAAAAATCTCAGTACTATCTGGGAATTTTTCTCACCGGCGCTTACCAAGAAATTCTTGGAGATTTGCACAACCTCTTTGGTGACACAGATGCGGTTCACGTTTCTTTGCACGATAGCGGTTACACTTTGGATCATTACATTCCTGGCGACACCGTGACTGAGGTTCTCAGTTATGTGCAATACCGACATTATCATATGGTTGATAATATTCGCTTGGCGGCTGAAGAGAGCATTCAAAAAGGAACAATCACCAAGCAAGAAGCCAAATTATTGATCAAGCATTACGAAGAAGGACTTTCAGGATATACTTATCTTGAAGATCCAGAATAATTTGCCCGCTTAATACCAAGGCTTTAAAAGTTCTTCTGATTTTTTCCACAAGCTCACTGCAAGATTGTCATCTTGAGCAAGCCGCGAAGGGATTGTCGCGATCTTGTTCACATAGTAGCCGCCATTTGTCTGATTCGACAAGGCACCCGTCGCTAGAAAAACCGAAGTTTCACAGCCTGTGTCGACATGTTGGCCGTGAATATTAAATGCTGCTCGCAGAAGCTTGGTTTCAATCACTCCTGGGTGTAAACAGCTTGCGGTGACATAACTGCTATTCTTCAACATGGCCGCCAAACATCGAGTGAATAGAATATTACAAAGTTTAGAAGTCGAATAAGCATCATAGCCTTCAAAATGTTTCTCGCCGTTTAGATTGTCGAAGGCCAGATGCGCCCGCTGATGAGCCACAGATGAAACTGTTACGATTCGCGCCGCCGCTTGAGACTTGAGTAAAGGCAACAGATGGTGAGTCAAAAGGTGCGGAGCCAAATGGTTCACAGAAAGAGTCATTTCAAAATGATCTTTCGTCAAAACTTTTTGCTTCATGTAAACGCCTGCATTGTTCAAAAGCACATTAAGCTCGGGAGCTTGGCTTTTCACCTGCTGAGCAAGATCAACCACTTGTTTCATGACTGAAAGGTCTGCCCAAACGGGAATCAAGCGTGCACGATCAGCTTTCTGATCGATCTCCGTGTCTTGGATGACGGCCTCGATTGCTTCTCGAGCTTTTTTTTCATTTCGCCCATGGATCAAAACTTTGTGTCCTGAAACGAATAAACTTTGCGCCGTCGCGAGCCCGATTCCGTCGGTGCTTCCAGTTACTAGAATTGTTGATCGCTTTGGTGAATCACTCATAAAAAATTCCTCTATATTTTAGCGTCGAAGGCGTCTCGAACGGCCAATCCGATATTGATCAAGGCAATCATCGTCACCAATAAGGCGACTGAAGGCCACCAGACCAGCCACTCGGCCAAATTAAAATATCGCTGCGCTTGTCCCATCAGCTCTCCCCAGCTCGGTGTCGGTGCACGCAATCCCAAGCCAAGATAATCCAGCAGCGCAAGCCCCGAAATATTTGCAGCGATCGCAAAAGGAGAAAATGTCACCAGCGGAGTCAAAGCATTCGGTAAAATATGTTTTGTGATGATTCGCAAATGCGAAGCCCCCAAGGACCTTGCCGCTTCGACATATTCGCGTTTTCGCAATTGGAGAAATTGTGCTCGCATGTGATGAAAGATTCCCGTCCAGTCAAAAAGAACGCTGAACAAAACCAAAAGAAACATCGAAGGCTCAAAAATTGAAATCACCGTGATTAAAAGCAACAATTGTGGAGTCATCTCAATCAACTCGACCAATCTGGAACCGACAATGTCAGCGCGCCCACCGATGTAACCTTGCAAAGAGCCCAGGAATGCGCCTACCAAGTAAGACAGAAGCCAAACTCCGAAGGCATAGCCGATCGAGTAGCGAAAGCCATAGAGCAATCTGGTGAAGACATCTCGGCCTCGATCATCGGTTCCCATCCAGTTCTCAGTGGTTGGAGGAGAAGGATACTCGGCCACTTTTTTATTGCTCTCAAAAGGATCCCAATGAACGGCAGGCCAGATCGCCCAGTCCGGCGCTTGGATTGCCAATTCGTGGTAATCCATCACTTGAATGTCATCCCGGCCGAATAAAGTCGGATGATAATCATTGAAAAGCGGCAAATAAATTTTCTCGTGATATTTCATAACTAGAGGTCGGTTGTTCGACCAAAGCTCAGCCGTGAAACTGAAAAAAGAAATGGCAATTAAAATCCAAACTGAAATCACAGCGGTCTTGTTGCGCTTAAATTTGCGATAACGCTTCAAAGTCAAATCGTTCTGTATGAAATGACGCTCAATCATTTGAAGTCGATCCTTGGATCCACCATCACATAGACGATGTCACTGAACAATCGACCCAACATCAAAATCACTGAGGAGAGAAAAATCAAACCCATGATCACATTGTAATCCCGGGCAAGAATCGATTTGTAAGAAAGAAGCCCGATGCCGTCCAATTGAAAAACAGTTTCCACAATCAGTGAGCCGGCCAAAAAGACTCGGAAAAATCCACCGATTCCAGTGGCAATCGGAATCAAAGCATTTCTCATCGCGTGCTTATAGAGCACCACATTTTCATTGAGCCCCTTCGCTCGCGCCGTTCGCACGTAATCTTGGCGAATCACTTCGAGCATAGAATTTCGCATCAACATGGAGAGCTCAGTAAAGCCACCAATCATGTAACAGGTCAGCGGCAAGACGAAGTGATGAATGCGATCACCAACTTTGCCAAAAAATCCGAGCGAGTCATATGCATCCGAGTAGAGCATGCCGATTGGAAACCAATTGAGATGCCTTCCGCCGGCGAAAAAGACGATGAGAAAAATTCCTAACACGAGCGGTGGAACTGAATAGGCCACATAGAGAACCAAACCAGAGATCGCATCGAAAACTCCGCCAGCTCGAATCGCCTTGGCCATTCCCAGCGGAATGCACACCAAGTAAGTCAAAATCAGCGAGGCAATTCCAAATTGCAACGACACTGGAAATTTTGAAGCAATCACGTCGATGACTGGCTCTTCATAAGTAAAACTTTGTCCGAAATCTAAGTGCGAAAGATTTTTGAGCCAAATCCAGTAACGAATGTGAACTGGTTGATCAAAGCCATATTGTTTTTTGAGCGCTTGCAAAACTTCTTCATTCAGTCCCGAAGTCTGCTGACTGCGGCCACCCGAACCCATGCTCGATCCACCTTCAGCCGCTGCTCCACCGAAACGCATGGCCTGAATTTTCTGCTCAATAGGTCCGCCCGGCGCCAAATTGATCACCAGAAAGGATACCAAAGTGATCCCAACGAAAGTGGGGATCATCAAGAAAGTTCTTCGAATCAGATAAATGATCAAATGAAATCCAACTTTGCTTTAAGGTTTCAACCACCAGTAATCGCTACCCACTCCGTATTTGTAGGTATCGACAGGCTTTCCAATTCGATTTGCAACAGCATAAAGATAGAATTTTTCATTGAACATAAAAACATAAGGCGCATCGTTGGCAATTCGCTCATAAACTTTGCGAAGCAAAACGATTCGCTTTTTGCGATCCATTTCAGATCGAGCCTGTTCGATCATTTTGTCTACTTCAGGAACTTTGTATTTGATGAAATTGGATCCGCCGACTGTCGCGCTCGATGAGCTCCACTGTTGTTTGGGATCGAATTCAATTCCAGTCGTCCAAGCCAAGGAGACAGCATCGAATTTTCCATCATCCAAAATTTTGATAAAGGAATTCCACTCGAGATATTTGATCTCCATGTCGATGCCAGCTTTTTTCAAGTCTTCTTTGTAGTAGGTTAAATACTTTTCATATTCTTTGTTCGAGTGAATCAAAGAGAATCGAAATTCAACTTTCTTACCGCCAATCATCTTAGAAAGAATTCCAGTTTTATCCGCATCCTTCCATCCAGCTTTGGCTAGAAGCTCTTGAGCTTTCTTCGGATCAAACAAAATCGGCTTCACATTGGGAGAGGCATAATCTGAGAAGATATCAGTCGGACCAGTTGCTAGAACAGAAAGGTTGTAGCGAAATTTGGCGATCATTTCTTCACGATTCATCAAGTGCGCAAGCGCATAGCGAACATCTCGGTCTTTGAACAAGGGATTTTCCATGTTCCAGCCAACCCAGCGATAATTTTTTCCAGTGACGTTTTCGGCTTTCACTTTGGAAACGGTTTTCCCCCAATTTCCACCTTCGGCTTTTTTCACAAACTGCTCAGGAGTCAGATCATCGTAATCAAGATCTCCTTTGCTTAGCATTTCCAAGTAGACGTTCTCGTCTCTGACAAAGCGAAGAGTTACCGTCTCGAAATTGTAAATACCTTTGAATTCAGGCAAGCTATTGCCAAACCATTTGTCGTATTTTTTCAGAACGATTTTTTGCCCCTTGTCGAACTTTTCAATTTTGTAAGGGCCAGAGCCGATCAGCTCTTTGTTCATTTTTTTGGATTTTTCCACATCCGAGTAGATGTGCTTTGGAATAATCGCCATTCCTGCGCAGACATCGAAATTCTGGAAATAAAGATTTTTGGTATAAAATTTTACTTGAAATGGATCGACGATTTCCACTTTTGAAATTCCCTCGTAGTAAGGCCGTTTGTGAGCGGCATTGTATTTCGGCTCAAAAATAGCATCGAAAGAGAATTTCACATCTTCTGCAGTTAGAGGGTGCCCATCGTGGAAAGTTAAATTTTTTCGCAACCAAAATGTAAATACTTTTCCGTCTTTGGAAATTTCCCATTTCTCTGCCAGTAATGGCTTCCATTCGTAGGTCTCAACATCTTTAGTCAGCAGAGATGACTCGGTGAAATCATGTACATTTGAAGCAGCCGCATCGCCGGCAGTGATTGGATGAATTGTTGGTGGCTCAACGCGAATATTGATATTCAGGTTCCCACCTTGAGGCGCCTGCGGATTTCCGATTGCAAATCCAATTGATGACGCGAGACTTAGAACGGCCAAAAAAATGATGCGACTCATGGGCGAATTCTCCTTCGTTTTTGCTGTCCCAATTTGTGGCAAGCGGTGGTAATAATCAAGGAATTCAACCGGATTCCGCCACTTTGCACAAAAAGGATTTTTTATGAGCCACTTCAATCCTTCTCAAACCATTTCTTCTGAATTTGGAATTTTCGGAATCCCTGTCACAGAGGAAAAATCCAAACTGATTTTGCTGCCAGTTCCCTGGGAAGTGACAACTTCTTATGGCAAAGGTGCGAGCAATGGACCTCGCATCATCCGCCAAGCCTCTGAGCAAATCGATCTCTTCGATCTTGAGACAGGAAAGGCTTACGAAGCAGGATATTTCATGCGACCTATCTCTGAAAGCATGACGGCCAAGAACAAAGTAATGAAAGCCAAGGCTCAAGAGCTGATCAAAATGAAAACTCAGCTCGCTGACAACCCTCCTTTGGAAGAGAAAATTCTCAACGAGGTCAATGCCGCTTGCGATGAAATGTCCGATTGGGTTTATCAGCAGAGCAAAGAAATTTTGGCTCAAGGAAAACTTCTTGGACTGGTTGGTGGAGATCATTCAAGCCCGTTGGGTGGAATTCGCGCCATTAGCGAAAAATTAAAAGGAGATTTCGGTGTTTTGCACATCGATGCGCACGCTGATCTTCGTTGTGCTTATCAAGGCTTTCGTCAATCGCATGCCTCGATCATGTACAACGTCATGACCAGCGATTTCAAACCGAAAAAATTAGTCCAAGTCGGCATTCGAGATTTCAGTGAAGACGAATTCGATTTTATTTCAAACCATCCCAAGGCGATCAAAACTTTTTTTGACCTGCAAAACAAACGACGTCAGCTCGAGGGCGAGTCCTGGGCTGTGATCTGCAAAGACATCGTGGCCGAATTGCCGCAACTAGTTTACGTTTCTTTTGATATTGATGGATTGGATCCAGCACTTTGCCCAAGCACAGGAACACCAGTTGCTGGAGGCCTCAGCTTAGGTGAAGTTTTCTATCTCTTCCGCTCCGTTGTTGAAAGTGGAAGAACGATTGTCGGATTTGATGTCAATGAAGTCTCCTCTGGTGAAAATGAGGAGTCTGAATGGGATGGCAATGTGGGCGCACGCGTTTTGTATAAACTTTGCGGCTGGGCCGTCGTTTCGAACTCGGCTGCTTCGAACTCGAAAAGCATTTCGAGTTCGAAATAAACGCTTAACTTTTAACTAAAAAAAACTAGCTGCCTCGAGCGTAACGCTTGGTCATTGATTCGCGAATTTCCGCGCCTTCAATGCTTAAGCGAGTCCAAGGAATTGCGCGCAGTCTTTCTGGCTCAATGATTTCTTCGGTCTCTTCACAGACTCCGAAGCTTCCACTTTCGATTCGTGCAAGAGCGCTTTCGATTTCGACCAATTGATTTCTAAGTCTTTCATGTCGATTCAAAAATTCCGCTTCGGCTAAGACTCGAACTGTTTGATCGGCTTCGTCCCCACCGCGATCATCATTATGAAGATCACTGCGAGATTCCTTCACTCGATTCAATAAGTCGGCTTTGGTTTGCAGAAGCTTGCTCCGGCATTCAGAAATCAGTTGCTGAGAAATTTGAGACATCTTTTCCCTCCTTAGATGACCCGTTAGTCGCCTTCTGCTTTCCTTGCAGCTCTCTTCGATTCTTCCGTTTCAAAGAGGTCCCATTTTGGAACTGCCATATTAAATGCACTTCACTTTTGTTTGGCAACAAAAATCTTACAGGACCTTAAACCTATTCAAGCTGTTGAATCTGCTTATGATACCTACATTT
>JAYUCD010000209.1:0-3350 GCA_043740515.1 Bdellovibrio sp.
CTATTTTGGCCTATACTGTCTATTTCGATCTTTGGTTTTATATCTCTCACCGATTTATTTTTCATCAGCCTTCGATGTATAAAAAATCACATCTCACACACCATAGATTCAAAGATCCGATGATCCCAGTGCGTAACGCATTTTCAAGCTCAGAGATATTAATCACCGCCTTCGGAGGTTATGCTCTCGTCTTGGTCATGCCGTTTCACCCAGCTGCCTTGTTGATCGGTCGGGAATTGATTGTACAGCTCATTAATATTTACAATCATTTGGGATATGAAATTATGCCCAGGGGTTTTACGAAGCACTTCTTATTTCGCTATTTTACGACGCCTACACACCACACTCTTCACCATATGTACAACAATTGTAATTACAGTTTGTTGCTAAACTACGACGTCGTCTTTGGGACGCAATTTAAAAAATATGATCAGACTTTTGAGGCTATTCACTCACGCATTGAATTCGCGGAAGATGAACTCAAAAATGAAGAGCATAAACAGGTGTCCTGAGTAGTCACATCGATTTAGATTTTTATCTGAAAAGAACCGAAATCTTTACTAGCTGGCTTTTTCTCGAATGGCGTTGAAACCCCAATTATCAAAAATTACTTCCTTAATCTGAATAGGGAAGTCCTCATCATTTCTTATCGCAACAGCGATCCGGTAATGCGTTTCAGACCCAATCAAGGAGAACTTCCAGAACCCCGCTTCAGGGGCTAGCGAGTTTTCAAATTTGACTTTAATTTCAATTCCCGATTCTTGGTCCTGAATGGAGGGAATGATCATTGAAAATTGATCTAGGGGGATGGAAAGACCTTTCCCAATAGCCTTTATGAGCGCTTCTTTTAATGTCCAATACTCGAAAAACAGAAAGTTAGCGTCTGAAAGAGAACTTCTCGACATAGCTTGCTCAAATATTTCATACTCTAGATGCGAAAAATGAGCTGCCGCAATAGCCTGAAGTGAATTTTTACCTTTGAACTGTTCGATATCGATTCCCAGTAATTGTGCAGATGAAAATGCTATAACAGCACGATCCAGAGAGTGAGATAGATTAAATTGTAGAGGAAAAATCTCAATCGGACCTGAGACACTAGGTTTGCCGAAATCATTTTCGGCAAACCTCCACTCTTGCGGACTAATGAAGGGGAAATAATCAGATAGCAAAATCCTCAATGCACATCGCGAGACTAAAAACTCTCTTTTTCGATCCGTCAAACACGAGGCACCGTACTTCATTTCTTCATTCGATAAAATTTGCGAGTAGTAAAAACTTGATTCGGGATTGGGAGCCAATGGCAAGCTGATTTTCCACAGGTGGACTTCCTGCCCTTTTGGAATAAGATGAGAGAGCTTCTTTGATATACTCAATTTAGATCCGCCTATAGTTCATTCTCTATACTCCTCGGTCACATAAAGAATAAGACTGAGTTTTTTAGGGCCGATTAATAAATTTCTCTTTCTGAGACAATTTACAAAGCCAATTTTATAAAGAGCACTCGAAATTTGTTAGTGATTCGAACTTGTTTTTTTGGCATGAGCCAACTTGGTGGGAACAACTTTTAGCATAGCGGTTTGTTCACCAAGGGCGCTCCTCAGTAAGGCTTCACCGACATGCTCGATCCTTGCATGACTTGCGCAGGCGTGGCACTCGTTGAACTTTGCGCCCACTGAAAATTAACCAGGCCTCCGGTCACACCCAATTGGAGAATCCCCTTCAACTCGACAATATAAATCGTTCCATTGGCAGTCGTGATCGCGCCAGGAGCGTTGTTAAAATATCCTGGGGTGGTCATGTTTGTGCGACCGCCTGAGGCTTGCCAGCTTCCGCTTGGCAAACTCCATTGAAATTGAAAGTTGCTTCCTGTTGCACCCTGAATTCTTAAAAACAAATCAAAGTAATAATTTGTGTTTGGCAGCGCCGTGAAAGAAAAATCCGTATCGTTCGTCAGCACCACGCTATTTGCCACGGATTGAGTGACTGTTTTGAAAGCCACGATGTCTTGGGTTGATGGTTCCCACTGTGCCAAATTCGCATTCCAACGCAGGATTTGGCCATGCACCGGCGCCAAATTCGAGACCGTGCGGCCTTGGATTTTTCCGACTGTCACGACTCCCACTTTGGTAATTGTCGAATCACCTGACATCGTCGCAACACTTGGAGCGAGGCCCGTGGAACCAAGGATGAGTTGGCCGTCTGTCAGCGCTGCACCTTCAACCAGCGCTCCAGCAGATGAAACTATCAATCGATTGTTGTTTAGAGGCGTTGCCGAGTTCGTTCCACCACGCAGGATGGGCAGAGTTCCTGTAGTGATTGCGGCGGTGTCCAGCGAAATGGCTGTCGAAGCTGCGGCGGTCAGTCTTCCCTGAGCATCAACCGTAAAATTTCCTACTGAAGAAGCGGAACCGTAGGTTCCCGCTATCACCGAGGTGTTGGCAAGATTCAGAGTTCCCGTTGCAGAGATCACTCCGCCGGGGCCAGCTCCAACATTCAGTCCCGTGCCGGCTGTGACCGAAGCCATTTTGGAATTGAAAATATCAAATTCGGATTTGGAAATCAGTCCGGCTGTGACCGAAGCTGTGTTAGCAAAAGGAATATTCAAAGTGTGAGCGTTGCTTGCCGTGGAAAACAAGGGAGCTGTCCCCGCTGAGCCAATCGCGAATGTTTGAGTAGACCCGGTAGCACCATTCAAACTACCCAAGCCACCGGCGGCACCGAGCGCATCGGCCGCACACAGCCACGCAGTTCCATTCCACTTGAGAATTTCATTGAGTGCGCAAGCACTCGAAGGGAACGCCAAGATCTGCGAGTACTGTCCAGGACTGAGAACTCCCACATTACCCGTGCCAGAAATTTTTGCGAGGTTGTTAATTCCGTATCCGGTTACCTGGCTGGCTTGCAAAGCAAATGGAACGGATTTGATGGCGATCGAAGTTAAAGTCTGAGTAGCAATTCCGTCGTTGAATGTGACCGAAAGTTTTCGATCATCTGTCGAGGCCGCTGCGTAAGCTGTTCCAGTCACACAAGTCAGACCAGCAAGCGTCCCGGCATTCGTGAACACTTGTTTTAAAGTTTGTGTTCCACCGTCCGTTCGAGTTCCCTCACCGATTACCAGCGAGAATGCACCGTTGGATCCGGCCATGTTCAATGTTTGATTTTCTTTATAGAGCACACAGTTTTCAGTCGGATCTAAAATCTTCATCGTGAATACAACTGAGCCTGCTTCCAGGGGGCTGCCGTTCGGACTGATCAGTCGGCCGTTATAAGTCACGTTTTCGACAGAAGTACCCCAGCAGATGCTGAAAGAAAAAATTGTGATAAAAAAAGAGCTCCATCTCAATTTCAAC
>JAYUCD010000210.1:0-5383 GCA_043740515.1 Bdellovibrio sp.
CACTGGCGCCACTTTGCTGTTAAAATAGCAATTACCTTTGAAGCCCGAGAAAATCCAACGACTGTACCCGCAATTGGCCACTGTGGACCGACTCATATCATATCATATCATATCGTTTCGTTTCGTTTTGAATCAATTTGACACAGGTAAATTCCATACCAATCTCTTCCGGTGTTGGTGCTTGGCAACGGGAAATCCTCCAAACACCAAACAGGTCGCTGGCAGGGGCACAGTTTCATCTCTGACAAGAATGCAATCTTGCGATATTTATCTGATGAATATGGGATTGATGCGTGCCACCCGTAGCTAGGTCTTGCTCACGACCCACGGCGCTTCAAGTGCCGTGGTCAGTGGCGGCTCAATTAGCCGGAGCAATGGACGCGAATGCCTCGTGATACCGACCACCAAGAATACGTTGCGATGGAGCACTGAAATGCGTCCCGTCCTGTGTAGGTAAGCCGGCAGCGGAGGCGAAGGCTGCCTTGGCAACTCGAGTTGGCGTATCCGCAATGATATTCTGGAATATCACGCCAGATTCCCCGCCCTCTGCAGCAAATTCATCCGCCAACCCGCCAACGACAAACGGGACTTGCGAGGCACCAGTGATACTGGCTCGGAAGTGCGCGATGAGTCCGTCAAGATTCCCGGCATAAGTATTGTTCGACCCAAAGTCACTTTCACCTTGATGCCACAAGAAGCCCCTCATCAGGCCATGCGTTTCGGCGATTGCGGCATTGGCTTTCGTAATACACTGTGCTGGAAGATTGCCGGGTCCAATTGTCCATGTGAGCGGGGCTGAACTGCTGAATCCGGTGCCAGCATAGCCACAATGAACAAGTACCGCTTTTCGGGTTGGGTTGGCCGCGACGTATGCTTTCGCAAAACTCATCACAAATCCGATGTTGCCGTTGTTGCGATCGTCAAGACTCTTAAGTGGGTCTTCGGCTATGATTATTGGTCCGGCGCCGGTGTACTCGAAGATTCGATCGTGTGGCGCATCCAGAATGTCATCTAGCGGCCCTCCAACATACGTGTTCGACTGTCCCGCGACGACGAACACGTCGTATTCAGATGTTGGAGCTGGCGGTGGAGTTATAGGGTCTACGACACTAGAGCTAAGTGAGTACTGACCAGATCCAGTTGTTTGCCTGCCGAGGCTGAGTTGTTCTGATTGAGGGAGAACCTCGAAACCTTTACTGCAGTTCTGGAACAACAACACGTTTAAAATGGATACCAAAAGAATCGCAAACCCATTGAGTTTCTGTCTCTTATTGAAATGCTTCATTCTCACCCCTTCATTGCCTGATTAATCTAAATGCAAAAACCATAGCATCCCTAAAGAACTATCGGCCTACGCCAGGGGTCCCTAAAGTCAATCTAGCTTAATAATGATTTTTTAGTGACTAGCTTTATATCGACACTGACAAAAAGATCGGCATCTTACTCTACGGAAAATCACTTTGCAAGCTTTCTCGGGACCAGCGCAATCTGCAGATCACAGCCAACTGCGGAAGCCGCCTTACTCATGGTATCTAATGATAGTGCTGTGTACTCTTCATCAAAAACTCGCGTTGTCGTAGTAGGACTGCCAAAAATTTTACGAAGCTTACTTTTTGTCGCTTTCGCTTTAGTCATTCGCTTTTCAAGTTGGCGAACAAAAGTTCTTTTTGTGGCTTTTGCGGCCACTTCGGCCTCAAGGCCTTCTGCTTCAAGAAAATCAGCAAAACTAGAGCCTGTATGCATATTTTTTTTCAGTCCCATGAATTTACCTCTTTGCTTTCTTAACTTTATTTTCGATATCTCTTTGATTGTGCATCCATTTTTTCATTCGATCCCACCCAAGATCCAAATCTGACTTCGGAGTCTTTTTTGAGGTCTTCTTAAAAAAGTGCACTAAAATCATGTCTGATCCAAAAACAAAAAATAGCGTTCTATATTCAATATCTTCAACTGTGTGCCGAACTTCAAAAATTGTTTCTTCAAAACGCCCTTTACCTGATCTCAGTCGATCTACATAAGGCCTATCAACTCGCCAGTTCAACTCCACAAAACGTATATCTTCACCAACGACCGTCTTTGTTGGACGGCCTAACTCTAGTAGGGCCTCCTTTACGGGCTCGTTACCAGAATCACTCGCGTAAAACCTTGCATGGATCCGTTTCTGTGGTGGTGTTAGTTTTATCGTCATACTCACTAATAACAGTACTCTATAGCGTACCGTTTGTCAATAATCTCATTCTGAGACATCTGACTTTGGACTTGATGGAAGTAAGGGGTCAGCTCTATTAAAAAATTTTGGGCTGCCCCAGCAAGAACTTCGCGATTCGTAAATGATTTTAGCCTGAGCCCTCCATACCCAATTCTGTAGAATCTCAAGTCGTCCGGTAGAGAGGTTTTAGAATTGATCGATTGTTTCAAGGCAATCGCCCAGTATCTGCAGATCAATCCTATTCCGTCGCATTTGTCACATCTCAAGGAGTCCCCGACAAGTTTGGTCGCAATCGAAAAAAACTCGACGTCGATGCGATCACGTCATTACGAAATTTGTTTGAGTCGCAAAAAGCAGTGATGCCTTCTGAGTTTCAGACCGTTTACGAAATCTAATTGGATAAAATTAATCTCCAGAGCCTAACTGAGTGCCGTTAACTTCTTTCCCGTAAGAACAGTTTTCTATATGAAATTCTTTCTTCGCATCACCAATATCCGTTTTCTGTCTAGGATCTTTTGGGCGCTCATGCGAGTTTATGAAATACGCCACATCCCATGCTTCTTGATCTGAAAGAAGTCCTCCACGTCCTAAAGGCATATTGGCTTTGATAAAACCAGCGGCCGTATTTATTTTATGCAGACCCGCGCCCCAGTTGTACGAATTCTTTCCCCATAGCGGTGGAAAAACGGTTTTACCCTCTGAGAATTGTCCCGACCCATCGGTGGCATGGCAAAGAGCGCAGTTTTTCTCGTAAACTTTTTTCCCAGCTTCCCAAGTTGGTTCCCTCTCAGGTTTTTTAAGTTCTAAATATCCATGGCCAGGAAGGGCTTTCCCTGTCGGCGCACCAGTCGAAAGCCAATACATGTAACTGACGAGAGCGGTCATTACTGCGCTGTCGGCTGCTGGTGCCATTCCATTCATACTGTACTTAAAGCAACCTTGAATTCGACTCTGCAAAGTATCGACCTGTTTTGTTTTTTTCCGGTAGGCTGGGTACAGGACATATGCGCCCCAAAGTGGGGCCGAGTTTGCCAATCTCCCGGCATTCAAATGACAGTTGACGCAATTCAAAGAATTGCCAACATAGGGCTTCGCAAATTTCTGTGTGTCATTGAATATCTGCTCTCCGGACTTTACGACATTCCCAAATTCATTATCAGGCATCGCAGTTTCCGCAGGCGGCGAGAAATAGGCTACGGACTTGGCGTCGCTCAGGCTTCCAACAAATGATAGAAACAAAGGAACTAGCACCCACATCTGCGTCTTCATTTTGATACCTCTGACTTGCTACTTAAGTATTCGGCAACCGAATTCATCTCTTTCGCTGTCAGTTTTTTAGCAACTGTTGCCATCAGGTGATTCGGATCATTTTTACGTGTTCCCTTTTTCCAGGCTTGTAATTGTCGAACTAGATATGTTTTTCCTTGGGTCGTAATTCCAGGAAAGTTTTCACCCACTCCGCGTCCCGATGGCCCATGGCACGAAAAACAGGAAGGAATTCCCTTCGCCCACAATCCGTTCTTAGCAATTGTTTTACCAAGTTGAAAATCTGATTGAGAGGACTGAACGCTCGGATTTTCATTTGTAGGCATCGATGCAAAATACGCCGACAAATTCATGATTTCATTTTCATCTAAGCCTTTCGCAATCGGTTGCATGACGGGATTGATTCTCTGCAAATTCTGAAAGTCATAAATCTGTTTGGAAAAGTAAGCGGCATTCATCCCCGCCAGCGCTGGAAATCCTGAAGCTGGATTTCCGGCGCCATTCTGTTGATGGCATGTCATGCAAGCTAGAGCGCCCTTTCCATTCCCCTTCAATATAATTTTTTTAGCTACTTCAAAATCTGGCGACTCTGCGTGCGCATATACAGATGTCACGAAATAAAACAATAAGATGGTTTTCATCATAGTTGAACCTCTTCCATCGGCTTCACTTAAGCCGTCTTGACATCATCCGTATCTATCTCAAACTCAGCTTCATCAACTGATCGATCAAAACAAGCGATCCAATCAAAAGGACAAAATATCCGAAGCCTTTTTTCAGACTCTTTTCATTGATCTTTGAACTGAAGGCCTGGCCAATAAAAATTCCTAGTGCCCCAATCGCTGTCACCGTTAAAAGGATTGGCCAATTGAGAATATGTTCATTCCTACTGATCATGAAGCCGAAAAGGGAATTCGCTGCAATAATCGCCAACGAGGTTCCAACAGCAATTTTCATAGGGACTTTGAGAAGAATGACCAAGGCGGGAATAATTAGAAAGCCGCCACCTGCGCCGACAAAACCTGTTGTGGCTCCGACTAAGAATCCGTTCCAGCCGATCGTCCACAAATTGGCTTTTGGCTCGGCAACACTTTCAATCGGACGGCCAGAGCGGATCATAGCCCGTGAAGCTAGGACCATAAGAACCGCAAACGCCCCCATCACCAAAAGTGCTTTTGTAATACTCACGCCATCTCGTGCATATAGAACGTCCGGTAAGTTCGGCAAAATAAGGTGTCTTGCGACGTAAACTCCAGCAAAACTTGGAACAGAAAAGAGGATTCCCGTTTTAAAATCTATCAATTTTTTTCTAGCACTGAGCAGTGCACCGACCAAGGCCGTCGATCCCACCACAAACAAAGATCCGGTTGTTGCGATGAGAGGATCCTGAGAAAAAAGATAAACTAAAATTGGAACGGTCAAAATCGATCCGCCCCCGCCAATCAATCCAAGCGAGACGCCCATTAAGATGGCAGCGAAATAGCCAAGATATTCCACTTTAGGACCTCGTTTGATTGAATAGATATTGATAAAAGCGAAAAATAATCATTCCGGCGAGCATGCTTAAAACAAAAATCAACGGCCGCAGTTGAAAACTCATTAACGATGTTAACGCTGGTCCTGGGCAGTAACCTGAAAGTCCCCACCCCACTCCAAAAATAAAACCACCAATCAAAAGTGGCCTAGTTATTTCTTTGCCTGTTGGAATAAAAAACTGTTTTGAAAAAAGTGGAGCCTTTCTTTTTAGAATTAATTTTTGAGCCAGAAAATGAACGGAGATCGCACCGATCATCACAAATAAAAGTGAAGCATCCCATTTTCCAAACAGATCTAGGAAACCAAACACCTTATCGGGTCGGCTCATTCCAGAAATTCCGAGACCCAAGGCAAACAGAAATCCCACTGTCA
>JAYUCD010000211.1:0-1893 GCA_043740515.1 Bdellovibrio sp.
TTTTCAATCAATTCTTTGGCAACTTCGATATCAGCATCTTGAATCGTTGCTGGAATCAGGAATCGCACTCGGATCGGATCTTTACCGCAATTGAAAGCAATCAGACCGTTGGCGAACATGCGTTTGAGCAAAGCATCGGCCTGCTCTTTTTTTCCTTCATAAGGGGTCACCGCAATCATCAAACCCATGCCGCCCGCATCGGTTAATTTTCCCTTGCAAGTGGTGGAATTCAATTCATTCAACATGCCGATAAATTTTTGGTGAATCTGTGCAATTCGTCCCTTCGGGCCGAGAAATCCTTCTTGCAACATATCGAGAATTTCGCAGCCAGCAGAAAGGGCTGCCGTCGCACCAGAAAAAGTTCCAGCAATCAAGCCTGGCTTGGGATTGAATTCTTCAGTGTACAAGGTGGCTCCGACCTGTGCCGTTTTAGCGATGGTGCAAAGATCAATGTATTGACCTAAGCCCAATGTTTCAAACGCAAATAACTCGCCAGTTCGAGAGAAGGTTTGAACCTCGTCAGCCCAAAGTGCGATCTGATGTTGTTTGCAAAATTCCATCATTGGCACAAAAAATTCTCTCGGTGCCGCTTGATAGCCGCCTTCACCCAACATGGGCTCAAAGCCAAATACGGAAATATTTTTTTCGTGCTTCGCCACATGCTCTTTCAATGTTCGCAGAGATTTGTCAGCACTTTGCGGATCTTTTTTGTCATAGAAAGGAATGCGAAGCATTTCGTGATATTCGGGCAGTCCAACTTTGTAAGCTGGATTGTCGGTGACCTCTGCCATCATTGTCGATCGACCGGCAAAAGCATTTTGAAATCCGAGAACCATTCGAGCTGGACTCAATTTTTGTCGGCTCAATTTCAGTGCATTTTCATTGGCCATGGTTCCGCAGGTTGAAAGCCAGGCATATTTCAATCGGCTGTTTTTTCCAGCCAGCGAAGTCAGCTTATCAAGAAAGCGCACGTATTCGCGGTTCGGCTCAAGGTTACCTTGATTGACCACATCAGAAAGGGCGCCGCGAACTGTCGCAGCCATGACTCGTGGATTGGCGTGACCCATCAGATGAATTCCAATGCCGTTGATCAAATCCATTTTCACACTGCCATCTTCGAGCTCAGTGTAAACTCCGTGACCGGCTCCACTTCCAACGTAGGGATAATGAAGAGGTCGACCGCGAACTTTGCCGGCTTTTTCGACCTGATTTTTTCCGTTTTCCAAATGCTCTGGATGAGCCGGCTGCACGCCTTTGATTTGTGAATTCAGTTTTCCAACTTCTTCCACCAAGTTCTGCACAAGTTTTTGCACTTGGCTTGATTCATCGATTTGATGACCGATCAGTTGACTCATAGAGAATCCTTCACCGTGAGAGTTAATTTTCGTAAATGCGTTAAGTTTGAGCTCAGATTTTAACACCGTAGACAGTCAGAATGAAGCAGATTAGAATTTTGGAACAATGGCTTTGAGAACCTTTCTTCCAATTTTTCTATTCGTGTTTTTTTCTGCTTTCTTTGGCAATCAAGCGCGCAGCCAAACAGCAAATTCTTTGCCTCAGTCTCCTCCAACTGTCGCAGGAGAGCCAATCAAAAATGATGGCAACAGTGAAGCGACAAAACCTGCCGCAACACCTCCGGCCTGGCCCAATTTTCAAAAAGCATTTGAAGCAGGAGTCGGCGCATATCAGGCTAAAAAATTTGACGAGGCTCGACTCGCCTTTTCTGCTGCTGTGGAACAAGATCCAAATAGCCTGGAAGCCCTCACAAACTTGGCCTTGGTCCAGTTCCAGTTGGGTCAAAAGGGTTTGGCCGTCGGCCTGCTGCGAAAATCCCTCAGCCTGGATCCGGATTTTTCTATCTCCAAAAGCGCTTTGAAATTCATTCTGCCGCAG
>JAYUCD010000212.1:0-2517 GCA_043740515.1 Bdellovibrio sp.
CAGACAGAATGCAACACTACACTAGTACCTCATCGCGTCTGCGTCCGTAGAAGTTGGCATTGAGCGTCATCCGTTGCGCGGCGGCCCAGAAGTGCATTCCAATGTAAGTTCAAATCCCGTGCGATGGTCGAGTGCATGCACAACTTTGAAATGCAGAGATGCGAGTTGAGCTCTCAGCACACTTGATAAAATCGGATCATTTTCTATGAGCAAAATTTGCATCGAGTCTCACCTGTTAGCTTGAGTCAGCGACAGAACGCTTAAAATTGAATTATTTTTTATCCCGGTCAGCGTCTCACGGAAATCGATAAAAGTCTGCAGTCTGGCTCCCATAAAGGCATTCAGGCCTTTGGTTGTTTTAATTTTAACCCTAAGTCCAGCTGAAGATTACAAATAATTACCAGCTATACAAATCATTACAAAAATTCTCAGATCCGCCGAAAAGCCTTCTGAAGTGCAAAGCTAATTTTTCAAGAAGAAAAATTCTGCAACCATGACAGGAGGTCATCGATGAATCTTCATCAAGCTTTAGAGACAAAGGCAAAAGCAAATGCCAATGCCAAAAATTTCGCCCTAGCATTCTCAACCATGTTTTTTATTTTCGCTGGATGCGCGAAATCCGGGAGTGCGACAAGTCCGAGTCAGACTTTGCCTTCGACAAATCCTGTTCCAGCTCAGCCTGTAGCTGGAGGTACTCCGACCTTGCCTGTGCCATCAGTTCCGAATCCAAGCCCTGCCACTCCATTGCCAACCCCTGCGCCAGCCCCTTCACCCGCGCCAGTGCCTACGATCGTTCCACATGTGGTGGAGTTTGCTCCCCTTTGGGAAGCAGCTCGAGGGGCAGAGGGGCGGCGATGGACTTTGTACACTTATGACATGCTCCAAACTTATGGCCAATCATTGATTGCTGGAGCCGGTGACATGCCGAACTTTTGTCCTTCTTATCAACGACTGACAGACAATCAAAAAATAAATGTCTGGGCCTATTTGATTTCGGCCGTTGCAAAATACGAAAGTAATTTTGATCCAACCAGTCGCTACCATGAATCGACTATGGGAAATGACGGAGTGACTGGCCAGCCTGTCTATAGCGAGGGGCTTTTGCAGCTATCTTATCAAGATGTGCAAGGCTACTCTTTTTGTAATGAGTTCAACTGGAAGCTGGACCAAAATCTGAACCCTGACGATCCGTCAAAAACGATTCTAGATCCGTTTAAAAATTTGAAATGTGGTGTGAGAATTCTCAATAAAATTGTTGCTCGGCACGGTCAGATTGCTTTTAACTCGGGTCACTATTGGTCAACCTTACAGCCTAAAAATCAGCCCGAGCACAACATTGAGGCACTCGTAAATAGAATTCCGTTTTGCCATTTGTAATCTAAGAATTAGCTGCGAGATCGAACGCTTTTTTCATCCGGTGGCAAAATGTTGTAACAAGTGGTCCAAAGACCCTTTTCCAGAGATTGACTGAATTCTTCAGGCAATCCTTCGGCTCGCATTGCTTCAACAACTTTTTGAAAATCGTATTCCAATTTATGCAACTCAGGAAAAAGTTCGCTTCCCTTCCAACTGAGGCTTGCATAATAAACGTTCTGCTTACCCTCGTGCGCGGGTCGTCCGAGGACGCCGACGTTCATCCAAAATCCTTCTTTTTGAATTTGGCGAATCCAAGGCAGGCCAGAGTGGGTGCCACAAAATCCATCGACCTGAAAATCCTTCAGCCATTTGCCAATTTTTTCATTCGAAGTTTCAGTCTCCCAAACGAATTCATTCATCTCCACAGGACTGCCATGACAGAGGCGAATTTTTTTTCCACGCCAACTCAGTTCAATTTGTTCTGGCAGTTCGCGCAGCCAAGGGCGATGTGAGGCAGAGGTTTTTTCCATGGTGTAGTCGAAACTAACTTGAGCAAAGTGGCGATCCATCGGATCCAAGTAGCCACAGCCACACTCGGGTTCACCGTGGCCAACCGAATGATCGTAGTTTCCTTGAATACATTGCACATTGGAATTTTTCAAGAGCTCGATGGTGCGATCAGGGAAGGGCCCGAATCCCCCGAGATCTCCGAGACAAAAACGAAATTCATCTGAATTTGTTTTTCTAAGAAATGTTTCTAAGGCTGTAAAATTATTGTAAGGTCCGCCGCAAAGAGAAATCTGTTCGCACGAATCAGGAATGAGAATTTGGAGAGTGCGAATTAGTTTTAGATCTTTCATCTTGCCTCCGGCTGGTAAATCTTTTCAATTTCTTTCAAGTTGCTTTGAGAAATCATTTGATCAAATTGGAGCTGACCATTGCGTAAACCAATCACTCTCTCACCAAGTACGGGCAACAAAGCCAAATCATGAACAACCGTAACAATGGTGATCGTCTTCTCTTTTACAAGATCTCGCAAAAGTTGTGCAATTTCAAGCGAGGCCTTGGGATCCAAGTTGGAAGTCGGTTCATCTGCTAAGATCAATTTTGTTTCCTGTGCCAGCGCTCGAGCGATCGCAACTTTTTGTCGCTCTCCGCCCG
>JAYUCD010000213.1:0-7207 GCA_043740515.1 Bdellovibrio sp.
GTCACCATTAGGATTTGCAAAACAAAGAGAAACCATGCTAGCAAGCTAATGCCACCTGACTCAGGATCTCTGACTCACAGAATCTTGGGAGAACCGCCAAAGAGAGCGAAACTCCGACTTCACTTCACTCACATCAAAGAGAGTGACCTTAATTGGAGACTGTTAAAAAGTTCCACAGATCGCCCTCCTATTAGATCGCCGGCAATCCACCCTCGCGGTGATTTCTCGTCAGCACGAACCTTGTAATAAGTTCCATGAATCTCCAGACAAGTTAACCATTTGGTTAATAAACCTGGAAACAGTTTACTAACGAAATCTAGAGAGAACTTTGTTGAGTGGTTATAACTAAGCCACAACAGCGGCACCCATAAGCTGCACAACAATGAGGAGATAGTTATGAAAGGTCTTTTGAAAATAACCCTGATCGCTACGAGCCTGGCACTGAGTCTGACAGCCTGCTCTGAGAAATCTAAAGATGCGGAGCCTGGATCGGACAACCGAATCCAAGTGAGCGCGCAAATGAAATCAAGCGAGCTCACAGATGCAGCCGAGCAGCTGGTTAGCCCTTACACTTTTATGTTGGCTGATAAGGTCTTGGATCAAGCCCTCGAAAAGGACAGTGGCAACATCAAGGCTCAGTTCTATAAAAACTTTTTGAAACGTGCGATGGCAATGAAGGGAATTGCAAAACGAATTGCTCCCTTGCAAAAGTCCGCAAAACAAAAAGCTGACTACGACAAGTGGATGACTGAATTCCCCGAGTCTCCTCTGAAATCGTTTTTGCTAGACGGAAAAGAAGACATCCATACCTATAGCCAGTTTGCTGATTTGATCGCCGATTACAATCGAGGTTTAAATGAATTTCGCAAGTTTCTGAAAGTAAATCAGAATGCTGAACTGACCTTGAATCTCAATCCCTATGTCTTCGAGAAAGAAATCAACCAAGAGTTGGTCAACTCATGTACCTGGACTGGAGAGAATGGAAATTACGATATTCACTGCAGCTACATGAACGTAGCTCAAAAAAAATTGAACGTCGCTGACATGATCGCACTTCGCCAAATGACTTCGGGTGAAATGCTCTACTGGTCTTTTTATACGGCTTACGACGCAAGTGTCGTGGAAAAAGCATTTGAAAATGACCAGATGAAAAACAAATCGCAAAAAGAAATCTTGGCCTATTTCCAGGCTCAACCGAGTGTTGGCCAGTTAAGAAAAGATCATACTTTAAATTTGATCCCCGAAATCGGCAGTGATTTTAGTGCTGCCGCCAAATGGGCACTTCAATACCAAGACCGAGTCTGCCCTAAGGGATCAGGTTCTCTCAATCAGCGAAAAGGCTACTTGTTCAAAAATGGAATTTGTGCAGACCACGGGTCAGCAGACTCTACTGATAAAGCTTTGAGCCTGATCGATCAAGCCATGGCAGGAGTCTTTTCAGTCGAGATCAAAAAACAAGGTCAGACTGTTGATCAGATCCAAATGAACCTCGTACAGTTTGTGACTGCTCCTCCAAGTGATTTGAAAAACATCATGCCGAGCCAAGTTGATGACTACGGCGTCGTAACTGACTGGACTGATTCTAAGATGGGTGGATTGTTTCCAAATGGCGATATTTCAAAATTGAAGCAAGCGAAATAGGAACCAGAAATGAAGCGGATGTGGTCTCAATCATTTAGAAACCTAGGCATTGTGATCCTCACAATGCCTTTCGCTGTGCAAGCTTCTGCAGACGTGACAATTTCAAACGTCAACCTGCGAAGTTGCTCTCCGAAATTTGATCGATGTATTTCGATCAAGTCTCCGAATGCCCAAGTCAGCAGTTTGAGACCCATTTATTTTTTTAATTCAATTGAGTTGGAAATCGGAAGTAGAAAAGGTCAACCTGAGCAAACGATTCAGCGATCTCAAGGCTATCTAGATTTTGATAACGACCAATTGGTTTTGCAGCAAAATGACAAAGGGGGCAAGTTGACTGAAGAAGTCTATAACCTCACGACTCTGCAAAAAAAGATTTATATAACGAGATAAAAATGAAAACCTGTTTTTGGATTTTTAACATTTTAACTTTTCTTTCTTTGCTTGCCTGTCAGGCGAACAAAGAAACCGTCGTAGAGAAGCACTATATGCCGACCTCTGCCGAAGCACCCTTGCCTCCGCCACCAAAAGCTGGCTTCGGTGGTATTGATGGCGCTGGAGGAGGCAACGGGGTTGAAGGCAAACCTCTTGAAAGTTTTCAAGTGGACCTCAAGACAATCTCTGCTTTCCAAAAAGTTCGATCTCAAATCATTGAGAAACTGATTGCGAAGATGCCAAGACTGGCCGCTGAGCTTTTGCATATTGCAGAAGAGCGAAATTGGTACATCATTCCGATTGAATTATCCAAATTACCATCGGTTCAAATCGGAGCCTACTTCCCGACTGAGCAATTCGCTTTGCAAGGTACAAAAGAAATCTGGATGAATGATTTGTATTTTTCTAAGATGACTTCTCTCGATCAGGAAAAATTGATTTTACATGAGCTTTTGATGGGCGTTCGCCTTTTAGAATTTTCAAATGTCTTGGATCAATGCCTCATTGGAATTGCCGTCGACAAACTTTCTTCCTCTGATCAAGAAAAATATTTGCAAGAACGAAGTACTTGTTTCCGTCAAAATCGTCACGCTGCTGAATTAGGTGATGCAGTTGGAATCGGTCGAGCTATTCAGCTGAGTGATGAGGACTACAGAACGATTCGCCATTTGACCGGAGTTCTGATGGAAAAACCGGAAGACTTAGATGCTAAGGAACTGGAAGATTATATGGCTATTAATAAATTTCGAAAATACTGAGCTAAAATTCAAACCAGTCAATATTCAAGCAACGAGTTGTCTCTGAGTCTGAAGGTGGGACAACTTTATAAACATGGTCGAGGAGATTCGACAGCTCTTGCCTCAGCTCATTTGCGGTTTTTTCCGAGAGGCTCATCGGGCCTGTGTAAAATAAATTTTTGTCTTCTGAGTGTGCCATACGATTGAATCCCTGAAGGCGCCAGTTCTGATGATGCTTCACTGTCAGTAAGTTTGAAGATCCCATAAAAGTTTTGGTCGGGCCCAGTTGCAATTCGCTTTTTTTCTGAATCAGTAACCCATGGCCAATTAAAAAATCCAGAATCTTTTGTACCTGATTCCGGGGTAGGTTGAGTTTTTGCGCGATGGTCGCCGCGTCGTCAAAATCCTTACAGGCCGCCAAAATTCGTGTACCCGAATAAATCCAGCTCGAGTAAAAAACGGCTCGTGTTTCCTCCGACATTTCGAATTCTTTTTTCAGGCGATTTTCAAGCTTTCGAGCCTTTTCTTGTCGATCTTTGATTTGTCGGCGCATTCTTTTTTCCAGTTTTGCCGAACCAGCCCGGTGGTGCTCAACCAATAATAGAAAATAATCAGTCTCTTCTTCATTCATATTGAGATATTCACAAAGGTCACAAGCTAGCTCTAAGCTCAATTCCTTTTCGCCTCTAAAGACTTGGCTGATCATTGTTGTAGAAACACCAATTGCTGCTGCCACACGCCGGTATTCACCGTGTCCCTTTTTTGGTAGAGATTGGACCCAGCTGTTAAAATAAGCTTTGTAGTCATCGAATTCGTAAAGAGACATTGATCCCACTTTCTCGGATCTTTATTTTAACCAATTGGTTGAAATGTTTGATAACTGATTTGCAGAAAGCCAGACTTTGGTCGCTGTGCCTTCTCAGGGATTGCATGTCTTCTCTAACTTAAGTCTTCGGTGGGATCACTTCAGCCTGATAAACGACGGGGATTTTTGTTTGTTCTCTGCGAGCCTCTTCGATTTGTCCCTCCAGCCGTAAGATTCGCGCTCCTGCTTCGGAAGACTGATTTCGCAAAGGATCCAACTGTGAATAGAGATTATTGCGCCGATTTTGAATGTAGTAAGCTTCCTTGCACACCACTTGAGGCACATTCGATTTTGTGGCTTCATTGTAAACATTGATCGTCTGACAGTCTTGGGCTGCTGGCAAAGATGTTACTTCATGGGAGATTTGTGAAATCTGACTTTGCAGAGTTGACTGCATCGACGTCAGAGACTGAAGCTCGACCTGCATTTGAAGCAGTGCCTTCTTCAAAAATTCTGATCGTCCAGAAAAATACTTAGGAAGAAATTTTTCCTCATCTTTTTTCAGGCAAACATTTTTATAGAATTTCCCACTGGCCCCGTAAACGTAGCCAGTTTCGGCCGTGCAAAAACTTTTCAGGCCTTGAGCATAGCGCTCTTGCATTTGATACAAGGTCAAGCCATCGCACATCTTGAAATTCACGGGCTCACCTGACTCACCATTTCTGAGGAAACTTTCGAAAGTGCAGTAGCGCTCTCGACCCGACTTGAAGCCAATATCCATTTGCTGAGAGCTGATATGGTCGACACCTTTGCAGTCTTTGATCAGGCGATCTTCTTCCAAATACCGCCCGCTCATCGCAACATCTCGAGAATATTCGAACCAATTGGTTTGATCGCATTTCTCTTTCAAATTCCAGGAGCTGCACGCACTGAAGGCAAGAAGCAAAAATAGGAAAAATAAAAGACGCCTCACCATTTTTTCTTTCTCTCATAAGTCCGAAAAGAAAAAGGCATCGGCTCTGCCCGCTGATCATTGCGGGTCAAATGAAAATCATTTTCGTCAAATTCAGGAAACTTGGCAGAACCCGCAAAATCTTTTTCGATCACTGTCAGATAAAGACGATCGATTACATCCATCGTCTCTTGATAAATCTGCCCGCCACCCACAACAAAAACTTCGTCACCAAATTTGGCTTTGTATTTCGTGGTCAGCATGTGCGCAAGTTCGATAGCCATCTTGAGATCATGAACAATCTCGACGTTCGGATCTTCAAATTTATAATCCTCTTGCCGTGTGATGACGATGTGAAACCGCGAAGGAAGTGGTTTGCCGCCGAAAGTTTCGAAAGTCTTTCGACCCATGATCATCACATGTCCTTTAGTCTTCTCACGAAAGAACTTCATGTCCTCAGGTAAACTCCAGGGCAGCTTGTTGTCGACGCCGATGACTCGATTGCGAGACATGGCTGCGATGGAAGAGAGAATCATGCGAGTGGACTCCTTTGAGCGAAAACTAAACAGCCACCTCAGCTTTAATCCCTGGGTGAGGATCGTAGCCAAGAATTTCAATGTCTTCGAATTTGAAATCAAAAATGTTTTTGATAGCCGGATTCAACTTCACCTGCGGCAAGGTTTTGTGCTCGCGCGACAGTTGCAATTGTGTTTGGTCCAAGTGATTGGAATACAAATGTGCATCGCCCAAAGTGTGGACAAAATCTCCAACTTGCAGTCCGCAAACCTGCGCCATCATATGAGTCAGCAAGGCGTAGCTGGCGATATTAAACGGAACTCCGAGAAAAACATCGGCGCTTCGTTGATAGAGCTGACATGAAAGTTTTCCATCACCGACATAAAACTGAAAGAACGCATGACAAGGCGGCAGCGCCATTTTCTCGACATCGCCTGGGTTGAAAGCCACGACCAAAAGCCTTCGCGAGTCTGGATTTTTTTTGATCTGAGCCACCACGTTACTAATCTGATCAATCGTTCGTCCATCGGCTGTTTCCCAAGAGCGCCATTGCTTTCCGTAAACAGGACCAAGATTACCTTGCTCATCGGCCCACTCGTCCCAAATTCCAACTTTGTTGTCTTTGAGATATTGGATGTTGGTGTCGCCTTTCAAAAACCAAAGCAGCTCATGAATGATCGAGCGCAAATGAAGTTTTTTAGTTGTGATCAGCGGAAATCCTTTTTGCAAATCAAAGCGCATTTGATAACCGAAGAGACTGAGCGTCCCCGTTCCGGTGCGATCCTCTTTGCGAGTTCCCCGCTCCAAAATATCGCGCATCAGCTGGTGGTAAACTTCCATCGAATTCGTTTCGTTCGCCGCCTGTTTCAAGGGCGAAGTCGGTATGGTCATTTCAATCATATTTGGAACTCCTGTAAATTATTTTAGCGGGAGCTTTTCGGCTTTTGTACCGAGAACTGAGGCTTTTTGAGTTGTTTCGCAGTGTAGCGTTTAGGGCTAATTAGCGCGCGGAGTTGCAAAATCCCGGCGGCTACCATATGGATTGGAGATGGCAATAGAAGTTCGAGACCCCATCCACGGAACCATTCCTTTATCCTCTGGTGAAACCGCCGTTGTCGATTCGGCCGAGTTCCAAAGACTTCGCGCCATCAAGCAGCTAGGCTTTGCCGACGTCAGCTTTCCTGGGGCGACTCACACTCGATTTTTGCATTCTTTGGGAGTCTGCCATTTGGCCGGAAATGTTTTCGACCACCTTTTCAAAGTCTTTCCTTTCTCCAACATTTCAGTTCGTCAGCGTTTCCGCCAAGTCTTCCGCTTGGGAGCCATGTTGCACGATGTAGGGCACGGTCCTCTCTCGCACACGACTGAAGAAGTGATGCCCTCGCTCTCGGATTTAAAAATTGATATCTACAAAACTCGAAAGCCGGGAACCGTCGCTGCTCATTCGAGAGCGACGCATGAAGATTACACGATCAAGTATTTGTTGGACTCGCCATTGACAGAAGTTTTGGAGAAAAACTTTTCAGATATTTCTCCGCTGCACATTGCTTGCTTGATAGATAAAACTTTGGCTTGCCCAGATGATTTTTTTCTCGACAAGGGTTTGGATTTCCGACCGATTCTTTCTCAGCTGGTCAGCGGCGAGCTCGACTGTGATCGCATGGATTATTTGGAGCGAGATTCCTATTTCACCGGCACCAGCTATGGCAAATTTGATCGCGACTGGATGATCAGCAATTTGACTCCTTATCAGCTCAATGGAAAATTTTATTTAGGTTTGAATCGACGAGCGCTTTATACTTTTGATGATTTTTTAATTTCTCGGCATCATATGCATTTGATGGTTTATTTCCATCACAAGTCGATTGTCTTTGAAGAAATGCTGAACCGATATCTCTCGTCGGCTGATTGTGATTTTCACTTGCCGTCGTCAATCACCGAGTACACCAAATACAACGATTTCCGTCTCTATGAACACTTGGCGGCCTCTCCCAATCCATGGGCACAGCGAATCGCCTTGAAGAAGCCCTACAAGATGCTCGCTGAATTTCACACCACATCTGAAAACACTCGGCCGCAAGAGTTGCTTGAGCTTTTGAAATCACGAGGCATGGATGTCATCTG
>JAYUCD010000214.1:0-4076 GCA_043740515.1 Bdellovibrio sp.
CACGCAGGGAGGCACCTGGGAAAGCTGGTTCCCCGAGCTCAACGCCATCAACCTGGGTGTCGGTGGCAATACTACCGATGATGTACTCGGTCGTATTTATCCATCCGAAAGTTAACTGAAGCTCTTGAAAAACTGGGCTTGAACAGCAGTGCTCAATTTTTGAAGCTGGTTCCGAGTGGGATTAAAACTCATTATCAAAAAGAAATTGAGAAATTGGTGGCTTTCGAGCTTCTGGAATCTTCATCCAAGGAAAAAAATGCCTTTGTTGAAAGACTGAAGAACGATGCGAAGCCTGAAGATTTCAAAATCGACGAATCTGAAATCCGATTTGAGTTCAAAATGGAGCTTGATAAGTTTTCTGCGGCCCAAGCCATGATGACTGATCTGACTGGTTCCGCTTTGACTATTTTTTTTGGTTGGATGTTTTTCAATGACCACTCCTTGGGAATTCTGGGAATCAGTCGGCGCATTGCTCAGAAGATTGCCCAGAGGCGCGCCGCCTCGCATTTTTTTCTCGGTCATGATTTAGGAACTGCTTTTTACAAAGCCCTGCCTCCAACTCCGACCAGCAAGGAACTATGGATTGCAAGTGGTCTGGTCATTCTTTTGCTGACTCTTCTCTCACTGCTGGTCAGTCTGATGATTGACCCCTTCAGAAAACGATTTGGTTTGCAACAAAAACGCTTTCACCTTTTGTTAGACCAATTAGAACAAAGCCTTTTTCTTTACGGAAAACGAAAGCTCAAAGAAGCCCACCAAAAACCCTGATGCGACAAGGCCCTCTCAAAACGATAAAAAAGGAGAAGTCGAAAGACTTCTCCTTTCAACAATAGTTCTTATCGAAATAAGAGCAGTAGTTTGGACCGCCGCGTGCTCACGAGTTTCGTAAGCTACGTTGCGGCACTGCTGACCAGACTCTCCACCATAGCAACGATTGCTAAAATCGCTGTTTTCATTCGATCTCCTTGGTTGGTGGACAGAATTTTTTTGTTAATTTTTTTTGTTAATTTTTAATATTCAATTAAATTCCCATCAATGAAAGCTCGTTAGCGACTTCCCCGATAGTATTTAATTTGGAGACATCGAAGGGCTTGAGAAAGTCGGCCTTTTCCTCGGAAATCAAATGAGCTAAATACCATAATAAATCATCCGTCGTGACGATCCCCACCGCCGCTCTTTTCTCATCCGAGATCAGCAAGCAAGAAATTTTCGATTCAAGCATTTTGAGAATTGCACTTCGAAGAGATAGGTGCTGATCGACAGATCGAACTGGAGAACTCATCAACTGATCTACTTTTGTATCCATGGGAGTTGAAGCAAGGTTGAGATCTCTCAACGAAATGATTCCAACGATTCCCTTATTGGAGTTCGTGATCGGAAGATGACGAATCCGTTTTTCCGTCATTAACTCGGAGGCTTCCTGTAGCGTCGTCCCAAGCGGAACCGTGGTGATTGTCTTACTCATCACTGTTTGAATCGGTGTAATCATAATGGTTCCTCAAATCTGAAAATCAGAAGCAGCAAATTTGAGGCCGCTCAAGAAGAGTTACTGAAACATTTAGGGAATTCAAAATCTTAAAAATGCCCCGAGCGAGGGAAGTTTGTCTCATGGCAAAAGCTAAGTCTCGGGATTATTCTCCGGGCGCATCAGGTCTTGTCTGACTTGGAGCAAAAATTTGGCGGCTTCTTGATTGGGTGGAGTGATTGAAAAAAGATCTTCGATTTGCCGGCCCCAGGTGTGAACCCGGGCGGATTTGATTTGAATATTTAAATCTTTCAATTTTTTGGCAGCTGCGAGCAAAAGACCCTTTTGATCGACTCCTTTGAAAGACAGAACCCATTCGGAGGGATGCTGGCTAACGATTTTGATATTGAGAAAAAGAACTTCTGGTGGACTTTTTTTCGAAACCTGTATGCTCTCAATCCATTTCAAAAGCTGAGCCGAATCTTTTCCTGTTTGCACTTGAAACCAATCATAAACTCCAAAGTCTGGAAGAGTCTGCACCAAGGCCTGCTGAATCGAAGCGCCGCTGCTGTATATTTTTTCCACCACTTCGCTGAGCAATCCCGGTCGATCTTCGGCTTGGTAAAAGCGCAGCCATAATTTTTTCTGCTGATCGCGAAGCGCATTCCAGCCTGAACTTTGACTTAGAGATTTTTTGAGGTCTTCTTTCAAACTGCGAACCGAAAAAGACTCAAACAAAAGTGGATCCAGCTGATCGATCCAATCCGGCGACACCCCCTTGGGCAATTGTTTTTTGAGTTTGAGAAAATTCTGAGTTCCTCCGGAAGATACTTTTTCCATCAAGTCAGAAAGCAGTTTGGCTTTCCAATCATTCCAAGCTTCAGGATTCGTGGCTTTGATATCAAAGACTGTCAACATTCCCAATCTGAGCAAGCGCTTTGGATTCAAACCGAGATCTTGCAACTCTTGCCAGGTTTCGGGCGACTGCGGATTTTTTCGAAAAGCCGCAATCGAAAGTTCAAGATGATGGCGAACCAGCCACTGCACTTCTTGAATCAAGGTTTTGCTTAAGTTGAAAGACTTTAAATCTTCTTTTACCCATTGCTCACCAATCTGACTGTGATCCCCCTTGAGGCCCTTTGCCAAATCGTGATAAAAAGCGGTCCAAGCTAAAATTGTCCAGTCTGCTTCAGTCAATTGAGACTGCCATTTTTGCATGGGTCCAGAGGCTCTCTTTGAGCTTTTAGAATTCGAGGTTGTCTGCCGTGCTTTTAAAACTTCTCTGCAGGATTGTAGCAAATGCGCATCGGCCGTGAAGCGATGGTATTGATCGTGCTGAACATAACCAATGAGATGAGTCATGCGCGGACAGAGAAATTCAATCAAGCGAGAATGGAAAACGGCCTGTAAGCTCGCATCTGAAATAGACTTTGAAAAAAGTTTTCGCAAAAGCAGTCCGCGAGTCTTGCGAGTGATGCCTTTGAATTGAGGGGATTCCAAAACTTTTCGAACTTGGTACTGAGTGAGAATGCTGGGATCTTTTTGCAGACTCGAGAACAGCTGCTCTGGCTTCTTGAGGCGTAAGTTAGTTTTTGCTATTAGAATTTTCTTCTGTCTTGCAGATTCAAGAATCCATTCGGAAAAAAAATGGACTCGCCTCAGAGTTTGCTGAACCTGTCGCATCAGATCGGCCGGAGTTAACTTCATCCACTCGGCGAGCTCGACTTGCTCTTGTGCAATCAGAACGTCGGAATCTCCTTTCAGATGAAGTTTGTGTCTCAAGGTCATCAAGAAGATCTTATCTTTTTGCAAGGTCGCATACTCGTGGCTGATGCCAAAAAATTTATCCTGAAAGAGATCCAATATCACTTGACCTTGAAAGAGATCTCTCAGGCCTCCCGCTCCAAATTTCAATTGTGGCTCAAGAAAACTTTGGATCGAGTCAAATCTTGCAGCCCGTTTTTCTCGCTCTTGCCTCAGGTCCTTCAAAATTTTATGTTTCACTGGCCCTTTTGAAAAAATTTGTTGCTGCTGCTGTTTTAATGTTTCAGCGGCCTCCAAGGATTCAGCCTTGGCTTGCCAGAGCGCGAGAAAGTCTGTGCTCTCCACTCCGACCGTCCAATCGCTTGAATTTTTTGGAACTCGGTAGCGAATTCGGTAACCTTGATTCTGCAGATCCGTCGTCAATTGAAAAACTAAATCTTCGGGCCCCAAGAACAACAAATCCAAATCCGATTTGGGCGCAAGCTCACCTCGGCCCCAGGATCCCAAAAGAATCGGCTGAGCTTTGAGCCACAGAGGATGCTTGCGAAATATTTGAAGGATCTGATGCGATAAAAATTCCGAGACTTTCATCGCTCTCGACTGGGACTTTAAATCCAAAAGTCGAGAGGCTTGATCAAGCTGATCGTAACTTAGAAAAGTGTGTCGGCTGATTCCTGAACTAGTGCCTGAGTTTGAGCCGGAAAGTTTTTGAGAGCTTCTTGCCATTCGAGAATCGATTTCATCGCCTCCAAAGGAGTTTTATTCATCACCGGAAACTGACGCAAATCCTGAATCACTCCCGGTAGAGCTGGGAAAGCCTTTTCAGCCGAAGAATTTTCACTTTGCT
>JAYUCD010000215.1:0-5256 GCA_043740515.1 Bdellovibrio sp.
AATTCGCCGTGCAAGATCCGCCAGTACCAGGATAGGCGCCGCCCTTGAAACTGAAAGCCAAAGACAATCCGCTGCCAGTGATTCCAGTGGCGGGGACAGCACCGGTGTTGGTGAGAATCAAAGATTGATCGGTCGACGAAAGAACCGCTTTGATTCCAAAATCAAAAGCGGGTCCATTGCTGATTCCAATGAGTGCCGGGTTGACTCCCTGGCCGATGATAGGACGATTGGCAATTTGGAGAGCCGCGCCGTCATTGAAATTGAGAGAGATCGTGCCTGAATTTGCTCCCAGCACAGTCGGTGTGTAAGTGACGATCATATTACAAGTGGCGCCTGCAATCAAAGTTGCTGAACAAGTGCCACCGGTTCCTGGATAAGTTCCACCTAAATAAGAAAATGGTGTAGCCAATGCTGCGGCACCAATGCCGAAAGCAGAAACTCCGCCTGAGTTGGTGACGATGAATGTCTTATTAACAGATGAGCCCAAAGGTCTTTGCGCATAATCGTAAGTCGGTCCATCTGAAATTCCAAGATTTGCCGGAGTCGATCCGTTGCCGGTGATATTGCGTGTGGTGTTGGTTGCAATCACTCCATTGTTATATGGAACAGTGATGGTTGCAGTTGCGACTCCGAGAACTGTTGGCGCGAAGGTCACAACCACCGAACAACTGGTGAGAGAAGCGAGTGTCGCTCCGCAAGTTCCGCCGGCGCCTGGATAAGCTCCACCTTTGAAACTGTAAGGTGCGGCTAAAGCTACTCCTGATATGGCTGTTGCAGGAACATCGCCTGAATTTGTGACTGTGAAAGAGAAATCAGAAGTTCCGCTCAGTGCAACCGGACCGTAATCATAAGTTGGGCCGTTGCTGAATGTGAGGAGGGCTGGATTGACTCCAGTGCCGACGACATTTCGTGTTGAATTTTGCGCAAAGGCACCATCATTGTAGCTGATGGTCACAGTTGAGCTGAACAGTCCGAGAGTTGTCGGTGCAAAACTGACAATGACATTACAAGAAGCGCCGCTTGCGACGGTGGGTCCGCAGGTTCCGCCTGTGCCAGGGTAAGCTCCGCCTTTGTAACTGAAGGGCAGGCTGAGGCCCAATCCAGTGACTCCGGTTGCTGCTGTTCCGCCTGAATTTGTCAGTACAAAAGTTTTATCAACAGTGGCGCCGTTTGGTAAATTTCCATAATCATAAGTTGGAGCATCACTGAGCAACAGTGTGGCTGGCGTCAATCCGGTTCCTTGCACTGGGCGGTTGGCTGTCAGCGTTGTCAAACCGTTATTATAGGACAAATTCAAAGCTGCGGCTTGGAAGCCGGTGCTTGTTGGAGCAAAATTGACGACAACTGTGCAAGTCGATGTTGGAGAAATGCTGACTCCGCAAGTTCCGCCTGTGCCTGGATAAGTTCCACCTTGATATGCAAAAGCTCCGAGCAATCCTGTGATCACCACGCCTGTGGCCTGATAGCCACCGGAGTTTGTAATTGTAAATATTTTTGTATTTACAGATCCGACTGCTTTGCTGCCGTAATCGTAGGTTCCTGGACCATCGGAGATTGCGATGTTTGCAGGTGTGACGCCGATTCCATCAATATTTCTGGTGGCGATTTGGGCTGCGAAGCCGTCATTGTAATTCATTTGCACGGTTGTCGATGAAGCAACAGTGGCGGTTGGCGAGTAAGTGACAACAATCGTACAAGTTGCACCAGAAGGAATATTAGCGGCACAGGTTCCGGTCGTGCCTGGATAAGCTCCGCCTTTGAAAGTGAAAGGAGGGGCCAAGCCGCTACCTGAAACACCAGAGGCGAAATAACCTCCGCCATTGAACACACTCAAGGTGACGTCGAAAGCTCCACCCACAGGGCGGATTCCAAAACTGTAAGCTGGATTGTTGGAAATCATCAGATTGGCAGGAGTCACTCCTGTACCCGTCACATTTCGAGCCGAGGTCGCAATTCCAGTTCCGTCATTAAATAGGACTTTGATCGTGTCTGGAAAAACGGCGGCAGAGCTTGGAGCAAAAGAAACGACGAATGTACAAGATCCGCCAATAATCAGATTGGCTCCGCAAGTTCCGCCGGTACCAGGATAACTTCCACCGAGAAAAATATACGGCGCAGCGATTCCGCCACCATTCATCAAGCTTGCGACGGTGCCGCCGATGTTGGTGACCGTGAAAGTTTTGTTGGTCACCGAGCCAATAATTTGCGAGCCGTAGTCGTACAAAGGTCCATCGGAAATATTGAGCAAGGCAGGAACGATGGCGGTTCCCTGAATGGGACGAATCGAGGTCTGAGCAACCAATCCGTCAAAGTAAGGAATCTGAATTGTCTGCGAGAGAGTACCAACCACAACCGGCGAATAATTGACAACGATTGTACAAGAAGCGCTTTCAGCCAAAGTGCTGGCACAGCTTCCGCCGGTACCAGGATAGGTTCCACCTTTGAATGTGAACGGCGACGTCAAGCTAGTGCCAGTCATTGCAATCGCAGGGACTCCGCCTAAGTTACTGATGGTGAAAGTGTGATCGTTCGAAGTGCCGGTTCCTTTAACTCCATAATCGAAAGTGGGAGCGTCTGACAAAAGCAACAAAGCGGGAGGCGAGCCTTTTCCAACCAAGGTGATGCTTTGGGTGAGAGCTCTTGCATCGCCGCCAAAATTAAAAACCATGCTCTGAGAAAATTGGTTGGCTAGCGTGGGTGTAAAGCGGAATACCAACAGACAAGATTCGTTCACTGCAAGACTGGTGGTACAAGTTCCCGAGGTGCCCGGATAGGTTCCGCCACGGAATGAAAATGGCGGAAGGAGAACTGTGTTCGTTTTGAAATCCGATATGGGCACAGCACCGTCATTCGTGACGTAAATACTCAGATCTTTAGTTGCTCCCACGGCGACATTGCCGAAATCGATCGGATCCAAATTCGGTCCACCGACCGAGAGAGCAAATCTCAAATGCACCAGCTGAAGGTTGACAAGCGGCTCTTTGACGTCAGCAACGCAAGAAACGAGAAATAAAAAATTCAGGAAAGTGATGAACTTAAGACAAGACGGAAGCGACTTCGAAAATCGTTTCGAAAAATGAGACCTTGTGGAATGAGTTTTCGGCAATCTTTTCGCTAACATCTCTACTTTACTAATCGGGTGATCAGACCTGGTTATTGAGCCCTGCTTGATAATATCTTAGTTTTACGAATACGAAATCTCACTCTAGGTCGGGTGAGGTCACTGTCGTTGGCATTGCTTGACAAATTTGCTTGAGACAAAAACTGTCTCAAAAATAATCTCATTTTGAGAAAATGAAAATGGATGGAATTTTTTTCTCGGGTCGCGGAAAATTTTGCCGGCATCGAGATGGCAAAGGTGAAGAAAGCGAAATGAAAAGTCGAGAGAAGCTAGACAAAGAGTTGTGTCAGCAAAAGTGTATTTTTTTGCGAGCGCCAGATCTTTGTCGCTTCGGTTTTTCGAAAGAGATGGAACGCAATCGCGTAAATTGATTTTTGAAGCAAAAAATTGAATTTTTGAAAGAAAAAAATAGACCTTTTCTTGATGAAAGTTGGGCTCGACGAAGCGCTGGGATAGATCGCGTGAAAACCCCGACCTTGGTCCCGGAAACGCGTGTTTTTATCGGTATTTTGATTTTCAAAAGCGTTGAGGCTCTGCAAGACTGAAGTCATTAAAAACTGAACGGAATTCAGAAACTGCGGCAGCTTGGAAAGCCTTGCTGTGCATTTAAAAAACTTTTCTAGGAGGTCCTTGCGTGATTCGATACCCCCTCACTCTGCACCTGTCTTTTGCTGGTCAACACTCTTTTCTCACGGCCCTCAGTTCTTTTACTTTCCTTTCTCTCTTTTTTCTTTTACCTGCCTGCACACCCAATAAAACTTTGGCAATAAATTCTCTAAAAAGCGCAGTTGCAATATCGCCGGCTCAATATTTTTATGTCGACCCTCAGCAGATTCTGCCTTCGGATATTCGGGAAAAAGCTCTCGCTTTTTACAATGAAAATCAAAATGAAGTTTTTGATTCTAGAGATTTCAATGTGGTGATCTTAAGGGCCGACACGCCAGAGAAAATAAAATATCAAATCGATATGCAAACGGGAGAAGTGCTTCTTCAAAACGAAAATTTGCAAAATTCTCCTGATGAAGATCGCCTTGTTTATACAGCCGTTTCTCGACTAGAAGAAAATTCTCAAAGCTCGAAGCGAAACTGGAGTGTTCCGAATCAAGCTGAGCCACTTTGGGAGGCAAAGCATCCGCAAAGTGGTGGTCGTTGGACGGAATGGACAGTACAGACTTTGCAAGCAGATGGCTCGCATTTGCTCGCAGGCAGCAAGGACATGTCTGATTTCTGTCCTGCCTACGGAAGCATTTCAACTGAGCAGAAACTGAAGTTTTGGACCTTTTTGATTTCCGCCGTGGCCCAGTACGAGAGCGGTCTCGAGCCCACACTTCGTTATCGTGAAAGCTCTATGGGTCGGGATCCAGTCACTGGGCAGCATGTCTATAGCGAGGGGCTTTTGCAATTGTCTTATCAAG
The DNA here is from genome assembly GCA_043740515.1 of Bdellovibrio sp. GTDB lineage: Bacteria > Bdellovibrionota > Bdellovibrionia > Bdellovibrionales > Bdellovibrionaceae > 21-14-0-10-47-8. The sequence goes on from JAYUCD010000215.1 coordinate 4,537, forward strand.
ATCGGCAAGCCTATCCATTTTGCAACGAATTTGATTGGCAAATGGATCGCAGCCTCACCGTCACCAGTCCGCAACGTACAATTTTTGATCCACACAAGAATCTCAGATGTGGAATTCGAATCCTCGATCAGATTGTCGGTAGGAACGGGCGAATTTCCTTCAGTGGTCATTATTGGGCCACTTTGAAACCTCACAACAGTGCCAAGCGGGCAATTCAAGCTTTGACCAATCAAATTTCTTTTTGTCAGAAATAAAAAAAGCGAGCCCTGTGCTCGCTTTTTTCATCATTTCATCTGAGAATATTTTAGAAACTTGGAATGGCAGAGGCGCTTGCATCCTCACGACCGAGATTTCCCAAACTCCACTCGTCTTCGATCCATTTGAGCAAGCTGATATGGTTCACTTGATCATTGATCACCTTTTTCATTGGGAGATTGGGTGAAAAAACCGCGGTGAAGACCTGATTTCTTCCGAAGAAAGTCGCTTCGTCAAAGGTGAGAATGACAACGGTGTCTTTCATGGCAACCGGGTCTTTCAACATCGGAACGATATTGGCATTCACCCAGTCAGCAGCCACATCCACACCTGTGTCATGGCCGTCATTGTCCATGTTAGGTACAACGAGATTGAAATTGGAAAGCTTAGCTTTGCTCCAATCCGTTTGAAGTTGAGCCATGTTGACAATGTTTGCACAGCGAGCAGAGTTGCGGCTCACGTTGG
>JAYUCD010000216.1:0-10188 GCA_043740515.1 Bdellovibrio sp.
TTCTTGGACTGATGCTTTTTTCTACAACTCTGACCGCTTTGCGCTGGCAAGGCAGCTTCAATGGCGGCAGTGACAATATGACTTTTTTGGTTCTCATGATTCTTCTGCTAGTGTTTTGTTTACCGTCTCACGCGGCTTTGACCACGATCTTGCTTGAATATCTTGCTTTCCAAACCAGCCTTTCGTTTTTTATTTCTGGATTGGTGAAGCTGCGAAATCCCCGTTGGCGATCAGGCATTGCTTTGAAAGCTATTCTTGAATCTTCGATTTACCCAGTTCCGCATTTTTTGCGACAGATGCCAAAGTCTGATTCTGTTTTTCGTGCAGTTTCAAATCTGCTGATTATTTTTGAACTTAGTTTCCCATTGGCACTTTTCCATCCAGACCTGGCGTTGATTTTCATTTTTTTGGCGCTTGGTTTCCAGTTGCTCAATGTGTATGTGCTGGGACTCAACCGATTTTTTTGGGCTTGGGCAGCAGCTTTTCCTTCCGTCTATTTTTTCAGTCAGTTCAATCCCTTTCCATTCCACTGAAAAACTGTAAAACGACAAATATTTTCTTTCGATTTTTCGTATTTCAGTGCCTCGGCGTGTGTCTTTTTTCCCCAGATTCTACAGGTTTTTTCGCAACCCCCTTGAAGCTCCCGTCTAGCATTTCGCTCGGAGAACAGGCTCGATTAGGGCTCCAGTTTCACATTGGGAACAATTGGTATGTGGATTGCTAAGTTTAAGCTTTGGATGCACGGAAGCGTGTTTGAGTTTCAATCGAACTTCCGGATCTGGATAAAAAATGACAAAATTCTCAAAGGAGAAATCTATGAATCAGCAGAATCAATCCAACACTTCGAAGCCACAAACCACGAGCTCGACTTCACAATCTGGACAATCTTCTCAGGCGAAAGCTTCTGCGCCTACAGGCTCAAGCCAGGCAGGTGGAATGAACATGGACAGCCAGAGCAAGTCGCCTGTAAAAACGGAGCAATCTGCCGGATCAAGCAGCAAAGAATCATCTCGTGAGATGACGTCGACACAAGGTCAAAAGCATCCACAGCAAAATGCAATCTTGGAGCCTTTGGCTAAATTCGAAGAAGCCATCACAGGTTTTGCCGGAACTTTGGGAGAAACTCGACAGAATATTGAGACGGTTGTAGATCTGACTTTGCGCTCAAAAGATGAGCTCCTGCATATCAAAGAGGCTTTCATGCCTTACCTCACTGATGCTCGCGGTGTGACTCAGAAAGTTGCCAGTCGTGTGAAGGCCACTCCCACTCCAGTGATTTGGACGGTTGCAGGTCTGATTGGCAGCTTTTTGGTCTGGAGTCTCTATTCTGGAAAGACCACACATGTCGCGAAAAGCAAAGCTGCTCTTCACTAGGCGAATTTTTGGAAGTATCTACAATTGATGGCCTAATACCAAAAAAAATGGATCCCCACGGGGATCCATTTTTTTATTTCCGCGCAAGTCCCAGTAAAATTTGACAAAATCTAAGAGACCAAGCAATACAGGGCTCTAAAGTTTTCTCTCGAACCCCTATTCGGAGGCGCCCTTGAAAAATCTGATGATCTCTAGTTTGGCTGCAATTTTAATGATGTCTTTCAGTGCCCGCGCTGAAGATTCAACTTCAAGTCTTTCTGCACCGACTTCTTCTCAGATGAAGATAGATGCTGAAAATCTCTTGAAAAACAAAAAATTTACCGATGATCGCGAAATCACAGATATTAAATTGAAGGCGGATTCAGGATCTCTTTCGAAATACAGTTTGAAATTCAACTTGAGTTATTATGGGCCTACTTTCGGAAACCTCTCGGCTCGAGAGCAACCGAATCCAGATAATTCCAGTGGCCCCACAAGCACAGCTCTCAGCGGAACCATCGGCATGCGATACCGAACAAGCTCACAAACAGCCTTCAGTTTGGGAACAGGCTTGAAATCAATTCATCCTTTACAAGGCTCCGATCGCACAGATGTTTCGACGCCCTATTTGAATTATGAAATAACCTCGCGAACAGACTCTGGCATCCAGATGAGAAATTCCTTTGGCGGAAGCTATGTGACACTTCCGGAGTGGCGCAAAGTGGGCGAGGTTGCCGCTGCAACTTATGACTTTGCCTCCATTTATAATTTCGGTTCATCCGGCTTTGCAGCGGGCATTGACGGCAACTTGAATTACTATTTTTATGATCGCAGCTATATCCCGACAGATAAAACTCCTTCTCGAGGAAGCGTCCAAGTTTTTCCGACAGTTAAATACAATATTTCAGATAAATTGAACGTGACGACTTCCACCACATTGACTTGGATTTCACCACGGGATAGAAGCAATGAAACCATCTTGTTGAATCGAACTGTCAGCCAACGTTTAGGCCTGGGTTATGCAATTACACGGGAAATCTATATCTTTCCTTATGCGACGATTTTACCTTCTCGATTGGCTTGGGATATGACTTCAATCAATATGTCGACCAGTTTCTCTATCCTCTAGGTCAATCGAAGACTTCTCGGCGAAAGCGGAAGGCGGCAAATCAAATACCGCCTTTGACAGCTGCCTTTTCCTTGGCTAGCTTTTCCTCTGGCAGCGATCCCGCTGCTGAATGAGGACCCCAAATGAAATCAAAATACTTTGCTCCCTTGCTTTTCCTTTTCTTGAGTCTGGGACTGATCGCTGTCACCCAATCTCGCTCTTCACAAATTAAATTTGAGAAGAGTCTGCAAGAAAAATTGTTGTCTGGAAAAACAAGCACGGTGCTCGTTTTGATGAAGGCCAAAGCTTATCTGAAACCAGCAGAGCAGCTTGAAAGCAAAAATGAGAAGGGTCGTTTCGTTTATGAGGCACTTCGGCAGGTCGCACTTGAGAGCCAAAAAGATTTAGTGCTGATGTTAGACGATAAAAAAGTCAGTTATCATCGCTTCTACATTGCCAATCTGATTGAACTTCGAAACGCACCTTTCGAATTGGTTGCTGAAATTGCAAAGCGACCGGATGTCGAAAAAATTTATGACAATCCCTATTTCACAGTGAAAAGCCCTTTTTTCAACCAGCATCTGCAAGACCCTCCTTCCTTGAAGCTGAATCACTTGAATGGGAATTCCAAAGCCGATCCACAAGCCAGTTTGGTGCGAGTCAACGCGGTTCGGGCTTGGGATGAACTGGGAGTGAAGGGAAAAGGCATTGTTGTTGCCGGTGAAGATTCAGGAATTGAGTGGGACCACCCTGCATTGATTCAACATTACCGCGGCGATGCGACTCATCATGATTTCAACTGGCATGATGCCATTCGAGAGCCTTTGAAAGCCAAGCAAAATCCTTGTGGCTATGATCTGGCTTCGCCTTGTGATGATGGCGGGCATGGAACTCACACCATGGGAACAGTGGTTGGAAATGACGGTGATCAAAATATCATCGGAGTCGCTCCAGAAGCACAATGGATCGGCTGCAGAAATATGGATGAAGGCACAGGCAGCCCCGCTTCTTATATTGATTGCTTCGAATTTTTTCTCGCGCCCTATGCCTATCACAAAAATCCAATGCTCGACGGCGATCCAACAAAATCTCCTCACGTGATCAATAACTCATGGGGCTGCCCTATTGCCGAAGGCTGCTCTGGCCGCGAAATGATTCCAGTCCTCGAAGCTTTGCAGAGTGCAGGAATTTTTGTGGTCGCCTCAGCGGGCAACGACGGACCTGAATGCTCAAGCGTCGCCGATCAACCAGCCCATCTCTCCAGCTTAGCATTTTCTGTCGGCGCCTTAGCCGAGAAAGAAGATACGATCGCATTCTTTTCGAGTCGAGGTCCATCCATTTTAACTGGCCAAACAGTTCCTGACCTGACGGCACCGGGAACAAATATCCGCTCCTCTGTGCCTGGAAAAAAATATGAAGGTGGTTGGAGTGGAACCTCTATGGCTGGTCCACATGTTACTGGCGTGGTCGCACTTTTGTGGTCTGCAGCTCCAAAGTTGATTGGACATGTGAAAGAAACGATGAGCTTGCTGCGAGAGACTGCGAAGCCATTGACCAGCACACAGACTTGCGGAACAACACCTGGGACACAAATTCCAAACAACACTTTTGGTTATGGTTTGATTGATGCGCACGCGGCGATTCTCAAAGCTCGGAAGTAAAGAATGCGGCGAACGCGTCTAATAGGTTTTTTTCAGTCGGTTTTTTCTCTTTTGATCTTTTTGCAAAGTGCATCAAGCCTCGCCGAGCCGGTTAAAACAATTGCTGCTGTCGGGACTCACTATCCACTTTTCAAAGTCGAAAAAAATATCCATCCTGAAAATAAGTTGGTTGTTTTCACTCGACTGAAGGAAAACTGCGAACTTGCCCTCGATGAATCACAGAATCCTGTGTTTGATTTTTACTGGCTGATGAATGGAGTGAGTTACAAACCAACTCACAGCCTGATCAAAGCCCAAATTCGAAAGCGAATGCTTTTAGGTCCCGAAAAATCCAAGCAGTCCTTTATGGTCATGATCAACGATTTGAAAGAGCTGAAAACAGATTTGGAAAATCCACAAATGACAATTACCAGCCGCAAGTCAAAAAAAGGAAAAGAATGTCAAGTTGGAGGCACCATGACTTTGGGGCCTTCGGACAATCATCAAATTTTACTGGTTCAGACAATCGATTCAAAAACAGAAGGCATGCTGCGGCCGAAAATTCTTTCAGTCACCTTGAAGGGAATCTCTGCCGCCACCGGCGAAGCCCTGAGTCGCACCTACTCGGGACGCTAATCTTTAGCAATTTTCTAAGTTTATAGTCTTTGAATTCAATGCCCGATCTTACTGTCTACTAAGGTGGCAGAGTTATCCGAATAATTCCCACTCAATGCTAGAGAGACCCTTCAATCGCTCTTTTCGGTAAGGCAGCCAATGTTCTGCGCCCAATTTGTCACTTTGCTAAATGTTCCACAGCGCCACTTGCCCGAAAGCCAAAACAAAGGTGGTAGAGCTCGGTCTGGAGACTGCATTTCCTAGGGTCGGATCATTCAATTTGGTTTGCATAGGAGTATTGGAAATGAAAATGACAAAGAAAATCGCGTATCTTTCATGTGCTATGATTGTAGCAACTGTCGCTTGCGGCAAAAAGAAAGACGAGTCCGAGCCGGTTCGAAGCGGCATTCCCAACGTCTCTCAAGCCAACCAACCTGCAGGTTTAGGAGTGGGCCGAGCCATCCTCAACGCTGATGGAAAATCAGTGCTCGCAGATTTAACTGTTCCTGATCGCCGAGGAGTTCGAACGACTTATTCGGGTACCATCACAATGGTGAGAACTGAGGAACTGCACTCGCCAGATGGAAAATCCATTTTAATGGTCAAGGCTGTACAGCCAAACATGAACAAATTTGGAATTCTGATGGCTTCACAATATGACGTGGATTCGAGTGAAGCGAAGCTTTATGTTTTTATCAACACTCAAACGAAGGGTTATGTTCTCCTGATTCCGACAGGAATCTCGATTCTCAGAAACGATGGCCTAGACAAAAGCTACGCGCCAATCGATGCCGTTTTGAAGTTATGCAATTATAGCTTGTCACAAGTCTTCGCGTCTTTAGGTGATTATTTCCGCTCCAACCCCAATTCGACTCTCGAAAATTTTGTAGCGGCTAGACAAGAAGAGCGTGATTCTTCCAGCACGAATTCTTGTATCAACGTGAACTTGGGAACAGACCCTGATGCGAGTGGCAACATCATCACTGGCGGCACGCAGCCTGCTCCAGGAGCTCCACGTCCAGATCCAAGTGTCGAGTCAGATCCGTCGACGACTCCACAGCCTTCGCGACCAGTTGTGATTCCAGCACCACCAGAGTCTCGCCCTAAAGACTCTCGCCCTTCGCAACCTCAGCATCAGCAGCCGGAACAGCGGCCATCCAATCCTATTCAACAGCAGAACCCAACTCCGCAATATCCTCCGGCTCAGCAATATCCCCCAGCACAACAGCCTTCGCCTGCTCAGCAGCAGAATCCAAGTCCTCAGTATCCGCCGACGCAACAACAAAACCCAACTCCGCAGTATCCACCAGCTCAGAAGCCTTCGCCTGCTCAGCAAGGCCAAGATCAGACTCAACAGCCTTCTCCTATTCAGCAAGAGCCGTCGCATCCTGTGACTGACAATCAAGGCTATCATCAGGATTGGCAGGCTTGTTATACTTCTGGTCGTTGGAGAACAGATGGAAATCCAATTTGCAAACAGACTTGGTGGACGAATTGCTCACCTGAAACCGGTGGACACAAATGCAAAATTAAACCTGACGATGATTCGACTCGCGGTTTGAATCATCAGAACTCTTCGCAAGCAAGTCCTCCAGCTGCGCAAGTTGGACAGTGGACGCATGACTTTAATCTTTGTGTGGCTGCAGGCAAATGGGAAACACCGAGCAATAAAAATTGCCAGCGAGAGTCTTGGCCCAACTGTTCACAAAATCTCGAGCAAAATGTTGATCGATGCCGTCCTGTTTACTAAGGGTCTGCTAAAAGGACAGCTAAGACCAGCTAGCTAAGTGAGACCTTTCAGAGAATAAAATTTCAGTTCACTCAAGCTGTGTATTGAAATCACTTTTTCTCTCAAAGGCTCTCGCGCCAGAATTCGCAACAGCTCAGGTCGCATTTGCAAATGCATTTTCCATAAAGTTTGAAAAAGCTTCTGAGTGTGTTGCCAAGAAGCCTCATTGCAAGCTTCCGGAAGCTCCTCTCGCTTTGTAAATAAATTCTTTATTTGTCGCTTGCTACACCACCAAAGGTGACGAGCCAGAGGCAAATCTACTAAAACCAATCGGTCGGCTTTTGCAAATCTCTTTTCGATCAAATCGAGAGGTCCATAGCCATCGATGATCCAGCTTGTTTGATTTTCGATTTCCAGAATTAATTCTCTGGCCTCAGCGGTAGGGCGAATTTTAAGACCCGGCAAAAAATGAATTGAATCCACATGGGTCAATGGCAAATTATGAATTTGCGCTAATCTCCGAGCAAGCCAAGTCTTTCCTCCAGCAATATTTCCGATCACAGCAATTTTTTGGATGAGTTGTGAATCGTCCATTTTCCTAAATCAGCACCAAATGCCGCTCGACCTCAAGCACGGGGGACTTGAGAACTTCGATTTTCAGTTGCAAATCTTTGAATTTTTTTTGCGCATCTTTTATTTCTTCGTCAATTTTTTCTCGCCTTGCTTTCAAAAGAAAATACTTCCCTTTGTTTTTGTAATGATTACGACTGAATTCGAGAATCACTTCGATCGGCTTGAAGCCTCGAGCCGTTATCAAATCAATATTTTCCAATTTATTTGGAATTTCGCCAGCGACTTCGATGTTGGCAGCTAGCTTTTTGCAGCGATTGAGAAACTCTTGCTTTTTCGGACTCTTTTCAAAAAGCTGAAACCGAATCTGTGGAAACTGCAAAGCATAAATTACTCCAGGCAGGCCTCCACCAGAGCCAAAGTCCGCAACTTTTTTCACAGCTTGGGGAAAGTGTGACAAAGGCAATAAACAATCAATGATGTGATTATCGATCAGCTCTTCAAATTTCATCTGACGACTGATTAAATTGAGATCTTCGTTGGAGCTCCATAGAAGCTCGATGAAGCTTTTCAGTTGCGGTAACTGATCTTTCTGAAAGCCCAGCTCAAGAAGGGTCGGAATTCGTGATTCAAATGACATACGCCTAGCATCCCAGACTTTAGCAAAGATTCCAATCAGGACTTCCGAAACTCTCCGGAAATGAGGACAATCAAAAGATGCTTCGATCTCTCCAAAATTTTTGCTGTCTCGGCGCCTTACTTTGCATCCTTAGCTTTCAGGCTAACGCCCAGCTTACTCATCCTCAGTTTATGGATTTGGATTCTGCTGAACAGCTTCACTATGTGGAGCATTTGCAGATGATTCTCTCAGATATGACTTTGAGCCCAGGTCTATTTGCTTTGCTAGAAATCTCAACTGACCCGGCCCCCGATACCCGTGGTGTGGCCAGCAATAACGGCTATCACTACACCCCTCTTGGAAATCCCAAGGAGATTGAATCAGCAATTGCCACGAGCCAAAGTGAGTACGACCAATTTCTAAAGCTATTGAGTGAGAAAAAACGAAGTCCCTCTCAATTTCGCGAAAATGCAAAGCTCGAGCACAGCACTCGCATGGTTCGCCTGCATTTGATTTCGGCCGCTGTTCAAGCTCGGGTTTTGCCAACAGCTGAGAAAACGAAGACTTTGAATCGTATCCAAGGCATCAGCCAAAATTTTGAAAGGAAGTTGGTCGCCGATGGGAAATATCTCGATTCAGATGCTCTTTACACCGCTGATAGCAATTTGAAAACTTTGACTTCAATCCTTCACATGCCAACTCATTATGATGCTTCAAGTCCCGCATCCAAACGCGCTCCTGTTGCCAAATTTAGCCAGATCCCAATACCCATCTCAACTTGGGCAAAGGTGAAACCAATAGAAAAATCTGAAGCGCTCTGCCTCTATGCGGGCTTCGTGATTCAAAAAGATCGCTGCAGTCCCGAAGAAAAACTTCCATTTGCGCTTTTGGGGGTGGATGCAGAAAAATTTCAATGCCCATCACCGCATTTGATCTGCAATCCCTTGCTGTTTGGTTTTGAGTCGGATTGCCAGTCGAAGGATTTCGAGCAATGCCTCAAAAGTGCCAAACCCGTTTGCACAGAGCGAAGAAAAAATGCCACGCAAATCTGTCGAGAGCACGGGAGAGACCCAACTCATTTGCAACGAGCAGTAGAGCTGATCAAAGCCAATCAAAAAATCTACGGCAGCTATTTAGCCAATTTAAAAAATCTTTGTGATGAAAAATCATTGCGTGAAAATTCTTATTTAAAGCAGGACGCCCATCACAAACCGCGCCCCAATTATCAATCTCTCTTGCAAGATGTGATTGCCACTTGTGAAGTGACACGCTCTCAACTTGAGACTGTGACTGCAATTTACCAAGCGGATTTGAGTGAGAAAAATCGACTGGCGCAAGAGGCTGCGAAAACCAAGGCAACAAAGTGAAAACAAGTTCGACATTTTAGCCAAGCTTCAAGCAGCTCAATCTTCAATCTCCAATTTTCTCGACCAGTCTTTATGTTACAATAAATTCACGATGAGCAATCAGATCTGGAATCTTTTCCCTCGGCTGTTAGAGCAACAAATCAATGGCCTGCTGGAAACAGCCGAGCCCAATCCAAGCAAAGCCTTTCAACTTTATAAAATCTGTCAGAACGAAGATCTTTGGAAAGATTCCTATCAATCTTTTTCAGTTCACCTCAAAAAATTCTTCTCTTTACCTTTTGCTGCTCGCAGCAAGGGGGTGATGGACTCTTGTCTCGACAGCCCCATGAATATGTATGTCTATGAATGTTTCCATTTGAATTTTCGAACGGCGCAAGTCAATCCGAACGAAATCAGCAACATTGCAAGCTGGGCTCATCAGCTGATGCGAACCGGCCACAAAAAAAATCTACCGGTGATTTCGACGGATATTTTAACCAAAACCTTAAAGGCTTTGACCAGCCCACCACTTTTCGAAAAAGCGATTCATCTCGAGTTTGAGGATTTTTGTGCAGCTTGGAAAAAAACAGTCTTTAAATTCTTTGGAAAAAAACATGACGAGGAACTGGGGGAGATTTTAAAAGAACTCAATGAGCTCAATACTCAACTAAAAATTTCAGAGCGCAGTCCGGAGCCGCATCCCGTGCTTCCGACTTATTATCTCACTCAGACTGAAATTGATTGGACCTTGTCAGTGCACAACGCTGTGGAGAAGCATCAACCTGCTCCTAAATTTCCACTGTCGAGAGGCGCAAAAAAACAGCGTTTAATTGAAATCGAACGAGCCATCAGTCTTTACCACATTGTTCAAAGTAGCCGCCTGCCAGAATTGATTCAGCATCGAAACATGATTCGCGCAACGATTCTTGATCGCTGCGAAAAATTATTAAATTCAATTCCTAAATAAGCCCGAAAAAAGCTCAAGGAGCGACTGGAGTGGTTTCTTTTCGCTTTGGAGAGTTCCAACCCTGCACCGAAGAGGAGCAGTTGTTAGAGCAAACTGTCTGAGTGCTACTTGTCAGGCAGCGAAAGGTTCGTTTGCAGCCTTTATTGGAACAAGTCCGTGTTTCCAATTCAATTTTCATAAGCCTCCTTGCTTGATAGCCGAATCATCTCCAAAAATTCTCCATTCCGCCAGCACAAAACTC
>JAYUCD010000217.1:0-4776 GCA_043740515.1 Bdellovibrio sp.
TGGAGCGAAGGCATTTCCACTTTTAACATTACCAGCTGCTCCGGCATAATCGAGTGCAACCCACGGGAGCAAAAATTTATAGCCCAGTCGCAATCCATAACTTGGTGCTGTTAAGTTATCGGTCAACTGAATGGCAGGAGTATTGGGATTATAAACTAAATTTCCAGTCTCATATCCGAGATAAGGTTCAATCATAATTCCTGCTTGGGAGACTGAAGAAAGTCCGATTAGAACGGTTAGAGCGGCGAATATTTGCTTCATAGTTCCTCCTTGAGGAGTTAGTTTTTGCTTCTGCTATTATTCTCCCTGAAATCGCACTGTCCTTCCACAATGTTTAAAAACCACAGCTCCAGTACACAGCTCTAAGATATTTGAATTATTGATAAATTAAACTTTTATCGACCTTGGGACAGTTCTGAAACAATCGTAAATACTACATTGACTTACATACAATTTACACTGTAAATTGTATGTATATGAAGCAGCCTCTCCCTTTAACAGACAAAGAAAAAGCAGTGCTCGAGTTGATCGAGGTCAGGATTTCTCAATCTGGAGTTTCCCCCTCTTATCAAGAGATCAAGGATCATTTTGGATTCGCCTCTTTCAACTCGGTCCAAAACTATCTGAAGCAGCTCACTAACAAGGGCTACATTCAAATAGGCAACAATCAAAAGCGGGCGATTCAAATTTTGAATTCGTCTCAGTCGGTGCAAAAGACCGTGCAAAAGATTGTTCAATCTCAGAATCCGCCCTCCAGATCAGAGCCTTCTCGCAGCTTGCTCCTCCAGACACCCAGTGGGCGCGAGGAGGTTCTGACTCTTCCTTTACTTGGCAAAGTAGCTGCAGGAGCACCGATCGAGGCCTTTGAACATGATGAATTTGTTCAGGTGCCATCCAGTTTGGTGCGTAATCCTGCTAAATCCTATGCATTGAGGGTCGTGGGATCTTCGATGATTGATGATGGAATTTTCGACGGTGATATCATTCTTGTGCAAAAGCAATCCTCCGCCTCCAACGGTGAAATCGTGGTTGCGAGCATCGACAATGAATCCACTGTGAAAAGATTTTTTTTGAAAAATGAAAGCAAAAGCGACTCGGGCAAAATAGTCGAACTGAGGCCTGCCAATCCAACATTGAAATCGATGTGGTATCCCCCGGATACGGTCGACATTCAAGGGGTCGTCGTCGCTCTCATTCGCAAGTTCTAATTCAGAAATTCTGATTTGCGATCTGAATCCTCCAGACAAAATTAAATAACAAACGCAGCAATAACAACAACAGCGAGATCAAGTGATTTCGTAAGGGGAAAACCATGTCTAGACTAGAGAAATTAGCTGAAAGCCAGTTTCATTTTGATTCTGATTTTGAAAGATCTTTTATGGGGACTTCCTCAGCTGCGCCTGTAGCTGTGGATAAAGCTGGGGACAATGTGGACGGCGACGAAGAAGCAGAGCCTGATTCTTCTCTTTCTGTCAGCGAATTGAAAGAAAAGTTATACCCACAATTAGTTTCTGTCGAACAACTGCGGCCTCCTGCTGGACTTTCGACTGGCTTTGATGTGATCGATGATTTCCTTCTGTGGAAGGGAATTCCCAAAGGAGATCTGACTTTATTATCGGGTCAACCGGGAACAGGGGCGACGACTTTGTGGCTGCAAACAGCAGTGAGAATTCAAGAGCAGAAAAAATGGGTGGCTTGGGTGAACTCGGATTGGGAACTTTTGCCGGGTGCTTTGGTGCAAGCAAAAATCAATTTAAAAAAAATGTTGGTGGTGCGAAAGCCTGCAGACAGTTCGCAACTATTTTGGGTTCTGCAGGAAATGATTTCCAGTTCCTTGTTTGAAATGGTTGGTTGTCATTTGCCGGAAGGCAGTTTGAAAACTCATCAGCTGCAGAAACTAAAAAAGCTGGCGCGGACTCATCAGGTGGCTCTGGTGTTGATCAGTCCGGCGAAACACTGGCTGACTCAATCTCTGTTTAGTTTGGTGATTGATTGTCAGGGTGATTATTTCACCATTCAAAGAGCAGCTCATCGACCCACACCCTTCACCATTCCAGGAGGACTGATTCATGCGGATCTTATGTCTCAACTTACAACAGACACACGAAGCTTCCTGCGCTGAGATTTTTTTGAGATTCAGTCCGCGAGTCCAATTTCGTTATCCACACTACGTGTTTATCGATGTGGGCTCGACGGCCGGATTGTTCGGCGGCGAAGTTCAAATTTTAAAAAAAGCGGTAGATCTAGCGCGAACAATTGCACCGAAAGCCACAGGCTCAATTGCGGACTCAGCACCGATTGCTCAAGTCTTAGTGAATTACAGGCCCTTTGAAATCACCAAGACGGGCGATGACTTTCGCATGATTGCCAGACTTCCGATTTCGGCCATGAGCGAATTGGAAGGATTGGAGGCTTGGGGAAAGCTAAGATCGATTGATCATATTGCGTTGTTCTTCAAGAATTTAGGGATGGATTGGATTGAGGACCTTTATCATTTTCAAGAAGCGTCCTTTCGCGAAAGGTGGGGAGAGACCGGAATGATGGTGTGGAAGCGTCTGCACAATCAAGAATTCCAAGTGATTTCTCCTCTGGTGCCGACGGATCCTTTTTCCAATTATGCCTACTTCGATGATCCGGTGGATTTGATTCCGGTTTTGATGCAGAAAATGGAGCCAAGCTTGCGCTATCTTTTTCTCAGGCTAGAAGGCCTGGGAAAGTTTGCACAAAAAATGGAGATCACTCTTTTTTGCGAGTACTCGGATCAAAGACACCGAATTGAAATCGAGCCGGTGAGCCCGAGCCGGGACTATGATTTGTTTCGCGATCTTTTCTTGAAGAAGATTGAGCGGCTGAAATTGGAAAATCCGATTCGTGAATTTGAAGTTACGCTCGTTGATGTCCCGGAAAAGGCGCAGCAGCTGGATTTTTTTGAACCTCGAGACTCGACGGAGGATCGTTGGCGGCGGCTGATCAGTTTTACCAAACAAGCAGAAATTGAAATGGGATTTTTGCAGATTGAAGCCTCTCATTTGCCAGAGAGCAGCTACACTTTCAAAACCGATTGGCCGCAAGATTTTTCTTCCAAAGATTTGGTCGAGTGGTCGGAGGATGCGATCCAGGTCAAAACCGTCTATGCGAAGAGATTGGCGGAAAGTCCGCGTCCGTCGCTGCTTTTGAAGGAGCCCTTGCAGCTTACGAAGATTATGATGAAAGCTTTGAAAATTTTAACTCGATTCCCAGCCGAAAGAATTCAGGCTTCCTGGTGGAAAAAACTAACGGAGCGCGATTATTATTTCGCTTTGTCCAGGCAAGGCCAACTGCTTTGGGTTTATCAAGAACTGGAATCAGAAAAATATTATTTGCACGGCTATTTTGACTGATGAGCAAAGCGAGACATCTCGGCTACTATAGAAGCAGAGGTGCGCCTGCATTGCAGTCAAAGCAACTGCAGGTGCACAGCACGTCGGTGGAAAACCTGAGCCTTGAAATCGAAGGCTTTGTCGAGCTTTTGGCTCGCAGCAATTTTTCTTTTTTGCAGTCGGCCTCTCATCCAGAAGAGATGGTGGAGCAGGCCTTGAAACTGAATTATCACGGAATCGGCCTTTGCGATCTCAATGGACTGTACGGAGTCGCACGCGGCTATCAGACGATTCGCGCGCCTTCATTTTTCTCTGCGTCTGTGCATGTGAAAGAAAAATTTCGATATTTGATTGGCACAGAAGTGACTTTGACTGATCAAAGTTCAATCGCACTCGTGCCAATGAATCAAAGCGGCTACTCGAGACTGTGTGGAATTCTAACTGCGGGTAAACGTCAGGTCAGCAAAGGTTTTTCACAGATCTCCCTCAAGGATATCGAAGACCACCAGCAGGATCTTCTTTGTTTCGCCATTCCTCGACTGAGTGATGAGAAGTTCTTGCGACTGCAGGAAATATTTGCAGATCGTCTTTATATTCCTGTCTGGCGAGATTTGACTTGGGAGTCTCGAGATTTTTTTAAGCAAGCTTTGCAGCTCGAGAAAAAATTTGGTGCGCAGCTTTTTGCCACCAATCGTCCTTTGATGCATGTGTCGGATCGAAAGCCGCTGTTTGATGTGCTGACTTGTATTTTGCATCGTAAAGAACTGGATCAAGCCAAAGATATTTTGATTCAGAATGCGGAAAGGTATCTAAAGCCTTTGCCGGAGCTGAAAGAATTGTGGCGTGACCGCTTGGATCTTCTCGAGGTGACGTTGGACATCGCCGCTCGAGTCGAGTTTACTCTGGATCAAATTCGCTACCGATATCCGACTTCAAATTTGCCGCCGCAGATGACTCCTTCGCAGTACTTGAGAAATTTAGTTTTTGAAGGCCTCAAAATTCGTAAACAGCTGGATGCGGAAATTGTAAAAACCGCCGAGCATGAGCTGGCGGTGATTCAGAAACTGGAATACGAAGATTATTTTTTGACTTTGTATGAGATCTGCCAATTTGCCAAATCCAAAGGAATTCTCTATCAAGGGCGGGGGTCGGCGGCGAATTCGGCGGTTTGTTATGCGCTTCAGTTGACGGCGATCAATCCGGTGCAAATGGGATTGCTGTTTGAGCGATTTATTTCCAATGAAAGACAAGAGCCGCCAGATATTGATATCGATTTTGAACACTCTCGGCGAGAAGAAGTGATTCAGCACATCTATGAGAAATACAATGAGCGGCATGCGGCCATGGTGTGCACAGTGATCCGCTATCGCTCGCGTATGGCTTTTCGCGAGTCCGCCAAAGTTTTTGCGCTGCCTCT
>JAYUCD010000218.1:0-7387 GCA_043740515.1 Bdellovibrio sp.
ACGTAGGTGAGACCGGAGTCGAAGATGCACGATGCCGGCGATTTTGAAGAAACCATCCTTCATCATCACAGCCATGTCTCCAGTCTTGAGCCAGCCATCTTTGAGAACCTTCGCCGTTTCATCTGGGCGATTGTAATAGCCCTTCATGACTTGGGGGCCTTGGCAACAGAGCTCGCCCTCTTCTCCGACAGCGACTTCTTCATCTTGATCATTGACCAATTTCACATTGGTCGATGGAAGTGGCATTCCAATCGTCCCGACTTGAGCGAGGTTCCCGATGATCGGATTGCAACACACAACCGGCGAAGCCTCAGTCAGACCATAACCTTCAAAGATGGGAGATTGAGTCGCTTTCGTCCAGCGCTCTGCCACCGATTTCTGCAAAGCCATCGCTCCAGCCACAGAAAGTTTGGCCTGCTTGAAACTGATTTTAGAAAAATCCGGATGATTCATCAAAGCATTGAACAAAGTATTCACACCAGTCATCACGGTGAACGGAGTTTTCCGCAAAATTTTGATAAAAGCTGGAATGTCTCGGGGATTGGTAATCAAAATATTCTGGGCCCCAAAAGTCATAAACGCCAAACTATTTACGGTCAGCGAGAAGATGTGATACATCGGCAGGGCGGTGATGATAATTTCTTTGCCTTCAACTAAAAGCGGCTTCATCCAAACCACAATCTGCATCATGTTTGCCAAAATATTTTTGTGAGTTAAAACCGCGCCCTTGGACACTCCGGTCGTGCCTCCGGTGTATTGCAAGAAGGCTGTGTCTTCGAGCCCAACTGGTACATCGAGATAAGCTCGTTTAGAACCAATCTCCAAGGCAGTTTTAAAACTATAAGCTTGAGGCAACTGATAGGCAGGAATCATGTGTTTCACATATTTCAAAACAGAATTGACCACTAAACTTTTCGGGAGGGGCAGAAGATCGCCGACCTCCGTCAGAACGATGGATTGGATGTCGGTCTCTTTCAAAATCTGCTGCAGGTTTGAGGCATAGTGAGCCAAAATCACAATCGCTTTGGCGCCGGAATCTTTCAGCTGATGTTTCATCTCCGGAGCGGTGTAAAGGGGATTGGTGTTCACTACAATCAATCCGGCACGAAGGGCCCCGAAGAGTGCCACTGGAAACTGCAAAAGATTGGGCATCTGAATGGCGATGCGATCTCCTTTTTGAAGGCCTAGTTCATGCTGCAGAAAAGATGCGAACTGGCCAACTTTCAGATCCAACTCGGCAAACGTCAAGCTTGCTCCCATGTTACTGAAGGAGTCGACTCCGCGAAATTTCCGCACGGCCTGATCAAACACATCCATAATTTGCGAGTACTGAGAAAGATCGATTTCAGATGGAATCCCCGAGGGATAGTTTTTCAACCAGGCCTTTTCTGTCGACGGTATCGCCATGTTGAAGTCTCCTTGTTTACTTGGTCCTTGGAATCAATCAATCAACGAAGCCAGCAATTGTTTTGCCAGTGAGTTCAATCAATGACTCCATTGATTTTGTGGAGATATTCTGAAGCAAGCAAGCCCCGCTGCGTGAGATCATTCTCATTCAGTGGATTTTCGGCGGGACCGAGCATCCTGCCGAAGCTGATCGTCAACCTCGCCGACTTTAGCCAGCACCGATCCTGACTTCGATCGTGCAGGCGCTCGTCAGTAGGGACCTCAGCCGATCCATATCAGCTTAGGATTTCACTCAATTCCAGCTTGCTCTCGGTAGCGAGTTAGATTGTGAGCGGCACAAAGCAGCCGCAAATTCCATTTGGATTCACGCTTGCCTTTGGATTTTGGATCTTGATACTGACAAACTTGATCCCTCGCAAAGATGGCTCGCTTGATTGGAGATGAGATGTTCTCTCTCATCGGCGATGGAATGAGAGGACTCTGTACCGGCTCGTCGATCTGCTGCTTTTGCCTCGGCTTAGTTTTCTGTTTGATCACCTGATCTGAGATGTACTCAAGCATTTGATCCCAACTTCCATGTGGCAGTGAATTGGATAAAAGTTCTCGCGCGGTCTTCAAATGCAGATAAGCAAATCCTAAGCTCGACCCCGGCATCGAAATGCAAAATAGTTTCGCATCAGGCGCAAATATACGATTACAAATCGCCGTCAAACAAAAAAATAAAAAATTCAAGATTTTTAAAATTATAGCGGCTTGGCAATTTTGCAAATTTCTTGAGCTTGGAAATCCCAAATCGGATGAAGGCCAGCCAAAACTAAAATATCCAACCCACAAAAAGAAGAAAGGGCCAGCCGCGTGAGAAAGCTTTAGACACTTCGATGACAAAAATTGGAAAAGAGTCCGGAAGCTCTGCCGGCCCATCTGCGAATAACCGTAAGTATCCGAATTCACGCTGTTTTTAGTTGACCAGATCGGCCTGCCTTTTGCTCTAAGGGCCTGTGAGGTGTTTATGAATACAAATATGAAAGTCTTCTCTATTTTCTGTTTCACAGTTTTTTTCTTCATTGCCTGTTCGAAGAAAGAATCGGATCAGGTCCCAGTCGCTGGACCAACTCCCGGAGCAATTGCCAGTAGCGGAGCCGCGCCCGGAGCTGCTATTCAGAAAGCCATCGATGACAAACGAGTGACCATCGACACCAGCACACTAAATCCTGAAGAAAAAACCAAACTAGAGGCCGACGCTAGCGAAGTTGTCCAGCTGATGGGAATGCTCAGAGAAGCAGGTGGAATTCTCACAGAAGTTTCTCAGTATTACTGGAAACATGTTGAGATTGAAGCAAATGTTCGCCTGCAACCAAACGCTTTCACTCTTTTTCATATGGGACTGAGACAAACTTTCAATGAATCCAATGGTCTTCCGTTAAAAGAGACGGGTGCCACTTGCAATTATCGCTACAAAGTTGAAAAGACTGAGCAAGAGTATCTTTTCTTTTACTTCCAGTGCGCCACGCCTGCTGACAAAACGGTAGTTGCAAGAATTCACCGAGTGAAAGCTTCTACAGGATCAGCGATCAGTTTTGTGATGGACTACGAAAAGGGGCGGGCGCTCACTTTGGCCGTCGGTAAACACTTGGCCTGCGTCGGACAAAACGAAAAATGCGTAGCGGCTGTTCCCAAATGCTCGATCTCAGGTCAGGGCAACAAAGTAAATGATTCCATCGTCTGTAAGGATCTAGGCCAGGATTTGGAAAAAACCAACAATTACCTGAAAATAAGCAGTCTCAAGTTTGATCGGAAAAATTTAAACCCGGTCGATGCCACTGCGACAATATTTACAGATCTCGATATCCCGCTCGAGAATTCAACCGATATAAAATTCGTCGGTCCTTTGAAGGGAGCCGTCACGGTTGTGGATTCAACAACCGCCGCCGGGTCTGCTCCAAGTGACAGTGGCCAAATTGCTCCCACCGATTCGGGAGCGGATGTGTCGACTCCAGATTCCACTCCGGCTAATACTGATAATTCAACGGATGCAATTGGAGCCGCTGCCAAAGCAGCCGCTGCAGATCCGGCTTCGAATACCGCAACGGATACTAAGCCTGCAGTTGTTCCTGCACCTACGGCTACGGGGCCGGTTGCAGCTCCGGCTCAAGGGGATCCAACTGACTCAACTGAACAATCTGGAACTTAGAAAGTTTTCTAATCAGAGCCGCAATCCACTTGCGGCTTTGGCCTTCCTCTCATAAAGTTTCAAGCATGAAGATCTTTGACCTCACTCCAACAATCAATTCAAAGCTCGCGGTTTTCCCAGGTGATGTGGCTTTTCAGAGAAATGTCTCGATGGACACTTCGAAGGGTCAGCATCTGACTTTGTCCTCGATTCAAACAACTCTACATTTAGGGGCGCATGCCGATTCGAGCAATCATTATCACGCCGAGGGCCTTGGAGTCGAAGCTCGCCCGCTGTCTGCTTTCTTAGGGCGAGCCCAAGTGATTCACGTAGCTCGACGTCCAAACGAGCGAATCTCTTTGCAAGATCTCAAAGAAAAAAAGATTCAAGCACCAAGAGTTTTATTTCAGACCGGATCTTTTCCCAATCCTGAAAATTGGAATTCTGATTTTATGTCGCTTTCACCTGAGGTGATTGCGTTTTTGCATTCCGAGAAATGTGTTTTGGTTGGGATCGATACTCCCAGTGTGGATCCCGAGCAGTCCAAGGAACTCGAGTCGCATCAAGCACTCTACCGAACTGGAATGGCTGTGCTGGAAGGCTTGGTTTTAAACCAAGTGCCAGAAGGACTTTACACATTGATTGCTTTGCCTCTGCCGATTGAGAATGCCGATGCCTCTCCGGTGCGGGCACTTCTCATTGACTCGCCAGACTTATTCCCCAGCGAGAAAATGAATTGGCTCTGAATTTCTTCTAATTTACTGAAAAGTCGAAAATCCCATTTTCTTTTTCAAAGCCTCAGGCAAAGGCGGAACCAAAGAACGTGGAATCAAAAAAGTTGTGAGATTGAAAAAATCTGAGAAAATTTTATGTTTGTCCGTCGCTGACTTGAGATAGTCATGACCGGACGATCCGCCTGTTCCAATTTTTCTTCCGAGCATTCGATGCGCCATCAAGGCGTGTCGGTAGCGCCATTGAGTCATGTTCTCATCCAGATCGACCAATGCTCTCGTCAATCGGAAGGGCATTTGCAAGATCGGCTGCTCCCTGTAAAGCTGAATCAAGAGTGCTGCCTGCAAGGCTTTGGAAGACATGCGAAAATATCCTTGAGTCTGAAGCTGCTGGTATTTGGAAGCATCAAAAATCGCCTCAAAGGTCTCAAGACTTGATTGGATCTGCGCCAAATTTTTGCTTCTCTCGGCCTCGGTCAAGCGGGGATTGGAGTGCACGACTTGGCGATCGGCTGCTGCTAAATCTTCAACCGCTTTTTGATAGTTCTTCCAAAAATCAAAATTCTGAGTTTGTAAAAAAGGAGTTCTCTCCAGCCATTTCTCTATCTGCTCGAACAGACTTGCCTCAGACATTACTTTTTTCATTTCGGCTTGTTGCTCAGGCATCAGTTGCAAATAAAAAGGCTGCTGATTGTAGTTTAATCTTTGCTCGCTCTGCAGACCCAGTTTGGTTTCAAAACAGCGCCACTGAAAGCTTTGAAAGCCCGAAGCTGGATACAAAAATTCTCGGAACTCTAAAAAATCCAGGGGAGTCATTGTTTCCAAAATATCGATTTGCCCATTGATAAACTTTTGAATGCTGACAATGCGCTCAAGTCTTGCGACCGCTGTGCCCATGTGCGAGTCATCGATTTGCTGGCCAGAGAATGTCTCCATCACCGAATCAAGCTCAAATAGCATTTGTTTGAACCACAGTTCATAAGTTTGATGAACGATCACAAAAAGCATTTCGTCGTGCGCTTTTTTTCCGTACTCTTGCGATTTTAATTTCTGAGTGGAGAGCAAAGCTTCAAGGCCAAGATAATGATGATACTGAATGGCCGGATATTTCACACGAGACTCCTGTTTTATTTTAAAGTTGAAAGCTGACGAATCAAATGGGCAAAACCTTCGATGTCTTCAACGGTGGTATCCCAGCTGGTCATCAAACGACATTCGAATGTTTTCTCATTCCAGACATAGAAAAAATACTCTTTTCGCAAAGCTTGAATCCATGCTTTCGGAATTTGTGCAAAGACAGCGTTTGACTGCCGAGCTGAAGTGATTTTCAAATCAGGAAAGTTTTTGAGCGCCTGGCAAAGCTTCTCCGCCATCTGGCAAGAATGCTCAGCGATTGTTTTCCAGTTTTCATTTTGCAAGTAAGCTTCAAACTGAGCGGCTATAAAACGAGTTTTCGAAGGCAGCTGAGCGGATTGTTTACGGATGTATTTAAATTCCGCAGCCAACGACGGATTGAGAAAGACCACCGCTTCGCCAAATAAAAAGCCGTTTTTCGTGCCGCCCCAGCTGAGCACATCGACTCCCACATCGGTAATCAATTGTTTGAAATTCACTTTCAAATTCACAGCCGCATTGGCAAGCCTTGCCCCGTCAACATGCACCCAAATCTTTTCTTGGTGTGCCCAATCGGTAATGGTTTTCATTTCCTCTAAACTATAACAAGTTCCAAGTTCAGTCGGCTGAGTGAGACTGAGAGCTTTGACTTGGGAGTAATGCTGATCGCCTCGTCGGATCAGAGCGGCCTTCAGAGTTTCAAGCGAAAGTTTTCCATCTCGAGAGGGGAGAGCTAAAAGTTTTCCGCCGGAGAAAAATTCAGGAGCACCACACTCGTCCACATTCAGGTGGCTGAGATCGGAGCACAAGACGGAATGGTAGGGCCTCATCAGAGAGCGCAGGGAAAGAGCATTGGCCGCAGTCCCATTGAAAACAAAAAAAGCCTGGGCCTGATTGCCAAAATTTTGTTTGATTAGATCTTCGGCGCGCTCGCTCCACTCGTCCGTCCCGTAACTGGGGGCATGGGCATGATTGGCCTTGAGAAGCGCTTCCATCAACACAGGAGCAATGCCTGAGTGATTATCGGAACCAAAGCCGCGCTTCATCGGCGGGCCAATCTGCAACTGAGAAAGCGATGTAAAAATTGAGCCGCCAGTTTTGAGGTGCGATTGTCGAAATCCAAAGCCGGCGAAGTTTCATAAATCGACAGCGCCTGCCAGTTGAAATTTTCGCTGAGCCATTGAAAGGCTTTCATCAGGTCTCGGGCTCGCAATCCCGTTGTCCAAGATTGGGAGCAACCAGGAGCTTCGTTTGAGGTCATGGCATCCATATCAAGGCTAAGCCAAAGAGTTTGGCCAAGATGTTTCGCCAATACCCGCTTCAATATCGGCATCAATCCTTCTTGCTCAATCTCCTCGAGCATCACCAGCCGCGCTCCTTTGCCGGCAGCCCACTGGAAGTGTGCTCGACTGTTGCACTGAGGTTGAAGGCCTAGCTCAACAAAATCAAATTGCCCTGAAAATTCATTGAGCAGCCGATAGAAAGGAGTGCCGCTGTTCAGATTTTTTTCACTGGGCCGCACATCCAAATGAGCATCGAAATTTAGAACCAAAGGAAGTTGCTTTGTGTTTGTTTTCTGAAGCCGTGATCTTAAAAAACCAGCGCCATCGGCATAGCCATAATCGTGACCTCCGCCAAGACTGACCCAAGCCAGATTCGCGTCTGTCACTTGTTGGGCCCACTGAGAGGCTTGTTGATGGCGCTCCGCCAATTCGAGATCGAGAGAAATATTTCCTGCATCTAAAATTTGCGGTTGGTGATCAAAGCGGGGATCTGAAGTCAATTTGTAAAACACTCGGCGAATTTCGCTGGGAGCTTCTGCCGCACCGACTCGACCACCATTCAAGCGAATGCCTTCGTCGTCGGGATATCCCCACAGCACAAGATCAGCGTCAGCATTTGAAGAAAGATTGTTGTTGCTAGGTGAAATCGATTGAGCGCGGTCACCTAAGCGTGGGTCGAGGGG
>JAYUCD010000219.1:0-18531 GCA_043740515.1 Bdellovibrio sp.
CTCTTTTTTCTGGTCTCAATTTGTGTAGTAACCTATTGAAAACACAGCTTGGTTGAGCCACTCAACCTTTAAATTTCAACTAAACCTGGGACATCCTCGGCCCGAGAATGAGTTAAAGTAACGCAATAAAGCTCAGCTGTCGGCCAGAATTTTCTTTGTCTCGACGGAACGAATGATAGTCGAGATCAGCAAAAGTATCTTTCATTTCAAAATGAATTTGTGACAAGGCAATCTCACCTTCGATTAATTGAGACCTAAGGATCAAGTTGAGACCTACTTTCGATTTATTTTCCGAGGCGGCACTGAAAAAAGATGAATCTGACTGAGGGCAACTTTTCAAAAGCTGATCTCGCACTGTGTTTTCCACCTCGAAGCTTTGCAATTGAATATGTGGACCCACAATGACTTCGATTTGTTCGATGAAACAGCCGATTTTCTTCATTTGAGAAATTGTCTTCGGGACGATTCGCTTTTCGACCCCACGCCAACCAGCGTGCACGATTGAAATCCAAAATGGATTTGGATGAAAAATCAATATCGGGATGCAGTCAGCCGTTGAGATGCAAAGCCCCAGTTTTTTTTCGTTGGTATAGTGAGCATCGGCTTCACTTGAAAAATCAATTGAGTGGGGAGAGGTGTGAATGATTCGATCTCCGTGAACTTGTTTGATTCTTTTGAAATTGAGATCGGGAAAAGCGCTTTTCAAGCTTTCGATTTGGCTGTGCCGATTTCCCAACAACGCGATGAAAGAATCGGATTCAACCAAGGTTCCCAATGGATGAATTTTTAACTTCACGATCCCAGGCCTACGAAAAAATGTTTTCTGATTTCATGAAAGTCAGGCCAGGGAACTTTGAATGAAAGTTCCTGATTAGATTTGGGATGTCGAAACCCGAGCTCGATCGCGTGCAATGCACATCTTGGCGAGCTGCGAATGACATCTTGATTATGATTTCCAGTGACAGACTTGACCCTGCGATCCGTTCCATAGATCGGATCCGCTATGATTGGATTGGCCATCTCTGACAAGTGAACCCGAATCTGATGAGTTCGCCCTGTCTCGAGCTTCAGTTGAAGATAAGAAAGCCCCGCTGGATGAGATTTCAACACTTTATAATGAGTGACGGCCCACTTGCCAACGCTCGGTTCGGAATTTTGATCGCGAATGATTCGCAAATCCTCGCCGAGCACACTCGAGAATTTTTTTCGATTTGAGGGATGTCGAGCGATGTAGCTTTTTAAAACGCCTTCGGGTTTTGCAGGAATGCCAAAACAAATTGCGTGATAGAGCCTGTGCACTTCGCGAGCCTTGAATTGCTGAGCAAGATTTTCTTGGGCAAAGTCATTTTTGGCCACAACTAAAATTCCGCTGGTGTCTCGGTCCAAGCGATGAACGATTCCCGGGCGATCTTCGCCAAACTTCATGGCGAGATCATCCGTGTGAGCGACCAAGGCATTCACCAAGGTATCGTGTTGGTGTCCAGCTGCTGGATGGACCACCAACCCTGGGGGCTTATTCACAACAATCACATCTGAATCTTCGAACAGAATATCGAGCTTCAGTTCCATCGGTCTGATCTGGCTTTCGACGGACAAGGGAAATGAAATTTCGATGAAATCCTGAGCTTTGATGGCGAGAGAAGATTTGGCGATCTTCGCATTGACTCGTACATTTTCACCAGTGATCAGAGCTTCAGCTCTCGAGCGGGAAGAAATTTCTGGAATGAGGCTCAAAGCTTTGTCCAAGCGCAAGCCCACCATTTCTGGCAGAACTTCGATACTTTGAAAGGCGGGTTTATTTTTCAAGAGATTCTTTAAAGCACTTCATGTAAGAGTCGCAAACTTTCTTTTCTTCAAGGCCAAGAACTTTGCTGATTTGAGAAATATAACCTCGAACAAAAACAGGAGCGGGAAGATTCTTAGAATCTGACTTTTCAAGCGCATGAATGTAGTAAGCGCTGATTTTAGTAATCTCACTCATGCGCTCGAGGGGAATATTTTTGTACTCGCGAACTTTTTTGAGAAATTCGCCCGTCCAATCTGAATTCTCGCGAATTTCGTTTTCAAAAACATCACTTAATTTGAATTCAATTTTGCCAGTGGGTTTTTTTGCCGGCTCTGGAAGGCTCATTTTGCTTTGTGCTTTGAGGCTTTCAAAAGAAATATCTTCGGGGCGTACGCCGCTTTGCCCAAGCTTCTCATCATAAAGTGAGCGCAGATTTTTATTTCCCAAAACAGAGTAAGCCTCATCAATGAGCTTTAACATTTGACGTGCTTCTTCTTCTGAAAAAATCGTGTAAATCGCCGAGTTCTCGCCCGAGTATGTGACCTTCGCCTTTTCATAGGCAGCCGTCACCTCATGCTGAGGACAATGAAGAGAGACTTCCAATACGTCATAATAATTGAAACGTAAAATTTCCACTAAGAAAATTTATACCACGGCTCGGAAATAATTTGCATGCAAATTCGAATGGGTCAGCTGTTTGCAAAGGGATAAAAATTGACCAGCAAGGGGAGTGAAGGGCTTTTCGATCAACACAGGTTCGCGGCTTTTGAACGACTGCCACACAGCATTGTCGAAATCAATTGCACCAACATAGTTGATTGGTAGATCAAAATATTTCTGGCAAACACTTTTGATCGAATGTCCCAGATCTTGGTCCAGTCGACTGCGGGACTCATTAACGATGAGGTGCAAAGGTTTCGTTTGAATCTGATCAAAAAAATTAAAATGAAAACCGACCGCTTCTTGAACATGTCGGCGAAAAGAAAAGGGCCCCTTCTTATCCAAACGTCTGTAGCTTCGCAAGGCAGCTTCCAATTTTGGATGAGTTTCTACGGCAGAGTCTTGCTTCAAGGAATGACATAAAAATGACTCAATAAAACGATAGTTTTTCTCTATCGCTGTCGGGTCTGAATTTGAAATCAAAATTCTTTCGTCGGCCTGATGATAAAGTTCAAGATGCGCCTGCGAAGGTCCTGCGCCCAAATCAAACAACACAAAGTCAAAAGGCAATTCTCTGCAGTCGCCTAACAACTTTTGAACTTGAGGCACTGTGATTTCACTGGGTGCCCACGAATCCCAAAATCCTTGAATCAAAGAAACCTTGGGGATGCCTGTAGATTGCACAAAATCTTTCAGTCCCGCTTCTTGCTTGAAATAAGAATTTAAATTCACCTCAGAAAGTTTCAACCCAAAAGTCGAATGAAGATTGGCTCCGCTTAGATCAAAATCGACAAGCAATACACGATGATTTAATTTTGAAAGAGTGATGGCCAAGCTTGAAGTGATAAATGTTTTACCGACTCCGCCCTTGCCTGCGCCAACGACCCAAAGTTTTGCCGACATCCTGATGACTCCGTGAAAAATCCCAAATCAATATGATTTTGACTTCAAATTTTCTTCGGCTTCTGAGGCACGGATATAAAGGGGCTCGTAGGAATTCCAGACGATGGTCTGGCCTAGTTTTGCATTGCGCTGACCACAAACTGCTAAAGTCTCAGCCAAAGGAATATCTGAGTGAATGGGATCGCGACGAATTTGACTTATAAATTGATTCGAAAACTGAGATTCATAAGCCAGAAAACCCTCGCCGACACATAAGACAGGTTGGCTCGACTGAAAATCCAGTAAGTTGATTTGTGCAATGGTCCTTGCGCAAGGATAAATCTCGACAGAACTTTTCGAAAAAAGAGCCAAGTAATTCATATTTTTATGAGCATTCAAAAGACAAACAATTTTCTCATCGGAGGCACCACGCGCTCGGGCCTCCTCCATTAAAAGAGTCAAAGAGTCTACGACCACCAAAGGCTTCAGAAAACTGAGAGAAAAAGTTTTCACAATGCTGGCCGATACTCGAAGTCCCGTGAAACTTCCTGGCCCGGATCCCACAGCATAAAGATCTATATCAGATAGCTGAAGTTGAGCCTGAGCCAGACAGCGCTCGATGGCTAGGTTAAAAAACTCACTGTGAGTTTTGGGAGAAGATGAAGATTCGTGAGCGAGAATTTTTTCATCGGAGCAAATCACAAGGCTGGCCTGAGCCGTGCTTGTTTCGAGAGCGAGGACTCTTGGCATTTACCAAGAGCCTAAGAGGCGCGAGAAATCGTTGAAAAGTGCAAACACCATCAAGCTCATCAGAAGCACCAAACCAACTTGCTGAGCGACTTCCATCTTTCGCATGCTGACAGGCGCTCCCCGCAGGGCTTCGATTGAATAGAAAAGCAAGTGCCCACCGTCAAGGATTGGAATCGGCAACAGGTTGAGGACAAACAGATTGATGGAAATAATAGCCATCATCTGGAGATATTGAGAAATGCCAATTTTGAAAGTTTCACTTGCCGCCTGTCCGATTGAAATCACGCCACCGATGCTTTTCGGAGAAATCTTTGCCTGAGCTAAACGCAAAAAACTGAGCGCCGTCATTTTTGTCACTTCGACTGTTTTTTCAAAACCGCGAACAAGGCCTGCGCCAAGCCCAGCCGCTTTCACCAAAGTTGTTTCAGGAACAGCCGGAAAAGCCCAAGGCATAATTCCCACCGTGTAGCGTTTGTCTTCTCCGCCTTGCGCATTCATTTGTGAAGTCATTTTGGGAGTGATTTCTAAATGAATGTTTTGCCCGCCACGATCCAAATCAAAAGCAATCACACCTTCGCCAGAATAGCCCTTCACGACCGAGAGCACATCTTCCCAGCGCTTTGGAGCAACTTTATTGACCTGAGCAATTCGATCGCCATCTTTCAAGCCAGCAGCTTGAGCCGGAGACTTGTCGACAATTTTAGCAAGATACAATTCTGAACTTTCTATTCCAAGAACTGCCATCGATGAAAAAGCCATTTTAGGAATTTCTAATTTTAAAGTCTTCGAAGCCGTACCTTCAACCGTTGAAAATCTCTCGACCTCCATTGGGATGGACTGACCCTGTAAAGAAACCAAAACATTCTCGATTTCACGAAAATATTTGATCGGATGACCATTGATTGAGCGAACGAAATCTCCCGTTTGCAGTCCCGCTTTGGAAGCAACCGAATTGGCACGAATGCCTACTCCGCTTGCTTTTCCTGAATTCGACAAGCCAACCACATCTCCTACATTTTCATCCATGCTCAGCAAGTTTGGATTCGCCGTTAAAGTAGGAGTGGTTTGTAAAGTCACCAACTGATCAGAGCCTTCTCGCTGTACTTCCACCTGGAGAGATTGACCGTGATTTTCTGTCATCAAGTGAACAAATTGATCCCAAGTCTGAAGCGATTGTCCTCCGGCCTTGACAATCCGATCACCTGATCGAAAGCCAGATGAATAAGCCGCACTGTCGGGAACGACATCGCCAACAACAGGCGCGCGCATCTGCTCACCAGCCATGGCTACATAAAAGAAAATCAAAATTGCGAAGAAAAAATTCATCATCGGGCCAGCAAGTACGACTCCAATGCGCTGAAAAACTGGTTTGTGAGAAAAGGAAAAAGCCTTCTCACTTTCAGGAACTTCTGCGGTCACATCATCCCCGTACATTTTCACATATCCGCCAAGTGGGATCAGTGAAAGGGCATAAGTCGTGTCACCCCGTTTGAATTTCAGAATTTTTTTACCAAAACCCAAGCTAAAAGTTTCAACTCGCACACCAAAGTATTTGGCGACAAGAAAGTGTCCCATCTCATGCACAAAAATAAGAAGACCAAGAAGAACCACGAAAGGAACGATCGCGGAGACACCAGACTGGAGAAAACCAATAATCATATCCATAGTCTCTTATTGTAGAAAAGAGAGTGGAAGGAAGCCATCTCTTTATCAAAATGAAACGCTGGAAAACAAAAAACCGGACGAAGGGAGACTTCTAGATTGCGTCAAACAGCGGCTGAAGAAGCAGGGCGCCAGCGAGCAGAATCGGCGCCCCAAAAAGAACCCCATCGATGCGATCCAAAACTCCACCATGACCAGGCATTAAAGTGCCCGAGTCTTTTCGTTGAGCGACTCGCTTCAGTAAAGATTCAAATAAATCTCCAAATTGAGCGAAAATCCCTGTGAGTATTGACAGAAAAATCAAACCAAACAAAGAGACTTGAGGTAACAAATAAAGTCCTGAGATAAGGCCAGCTAAGGACGAACCCAGCAAGCCGCCAAAAGACCCAACAATAGTTTTTTTAGGCGAAATAGTTGGCAGCAGCTTTTTATTTCCCCAGAGCATTCCGCACAAATAAGCAAAAGTATCACCCATAAAGACAACTGCTAACATGGTGATAAACCAAATTTTGCCGTGGGGAATTTCAAGAATTCGATAAGCCATTGCAGGCATCCAACCGACATATAAAAGTCCAAGAACGCCTTTCCCCATAAAAAGCAACAGCTCGGCTAAATTTTCTAATTTCCGAAAATGAAAAATCGAAAGACTGAAAAAACAAATCGAGATGCAGGCAAAAGCAAGCGTCGAGTGAAGCGGAATGAGGACGGCCGTTGCGAAAGTTAAGAGCGACAAAATCTCAAAACCAAGTTTGATCAAAAGCGAGCTTCCGTCCGGAAAAAGCATACGAGCAAGCTCACGTGAGGCCAAAATCGAGACTACTGCACAAAGAAATTTCAAACCATTCACGTCATAGAAATAAATAATCAGACCAACAGCGATCACTGCGACCGCTGCCGAAAGCGCCCTAATGACGAGCGTTTTCATGATGAACCACAGCGCCAAAGCGACGCTCTCGTTTGAGATAATTGAGTAGAGCGATTTCCAAATCTTCGCTGGAAAACTCAGGCCACAAAGTCTCACTAAAATAAAACTCGGCGTAAGCCGCCTGCCATAAAAGAAAATTAGAAAGGCGATGCTCGCCACTGGTTCGGATGATCAAATCTGGATCCGGCCAGGCTGCTGTACTCAGGTTTTGTTGGATCAAAGATTCGTCGATGTCCTCGGCGTTTAGATCGCCGCTTGCCACATCTCGAGCCAACTTTTTGGCGGCTTCGGTGATTTCATGACGAGACCCGTAACTAAGTGCAAAGATGAGATTCATTCCTGTATTTTGAGCAGTCGCTTCAGTGGCATGATTGAGAACTCGCGCGACGTCAGTGGGCAGACGAGAGAGATCACCAATTGCATGGAAACGGATATTTTGTTTCACCAAGACAGATGTTTCTTTTTTCAAATAACGCTCAAGTAAATTCATAAGAAAGCGAACCTCGGTCTCAGGTCGCAGCCAGTTTTCACTTGAAAAAGTATAGAGAGTCAGATTTTCCAAACCTTTTTCAACACAAGTGGTGATGATTTTTCGTGCTATGCGAGCACCTTTGATATGCCCGTAAGTTCGGGGTTTTCCACGCAGTTGAGCCCAACGACCGTTGCCATCCATAATGATTGCGACATGTTTGGGAAGACTCATGAAAACCCCGCTGGAAAAATCAAATGGTCAGAATGCTCTTTTCTTTTTCTTCAGAGATCGCTTCGACTTTTTTGATGTAGTCATCGGTCAGCTTTTGAACATCAGTTTCAGATTTTTTAGATTCGTCTTCGCTGATCGCTTTGTCTTTCAAAAGCTTTTTAACCTCTTCATTGGCATCTCGGCGAGCCATGCGGACAGCAACGCGTGCTTCCTCAACAATTTTTTTAGTTTGTTTGACCAGATCTTTTCGGCGCTCTTCAGTCAAATCAGGAACCTTCAATCGGATCGCTTTGCCGTCATTCATTGGAGACATTCCGATATCACTTTTAACAATCGCTTGTTCAATCTCTTTCAAGATAGAGGCTTCCCAGGGAGCGATCAAAAAAGATTTCGCATCCGGAGTCGAAATCGCAGCCACCTGATTCAAAGGCGACATGTTTCCGTAATAATTCACTTTGATATTATCAAGCATTGAGATTTGGGCACGACCCGTGCGGATTTTCTTCAACTCATTTTGTAAAGCGAGAAGAGACTTTTCCATATTTTCTTGAGCTTTTTTCTTTGCATCAGCGATCATATTTTCCTCTTTTGGTTGAAGGAACTGAGCGAACAATTTCTTCTGAACAAGTCATGAGCGAATCTCTTGGCCCACTTAATCAGTTAATGGACAATGGTACCTATTTTTTCGCCCATTACAGCCTTCATAATATTACCTGGAACCGTCATATCAAAACTCATGATAGGCAATTTATTATCCATACACAAACTGACAGCTGTCATGTCCATCACCTGAAGGCCGCGATTGAGGACCTCGATGTAGCTGATGCGGTCAAAGCGCACAGCATCAGCATGCTTCATGGGATCCTTGTCATAGATTCCGTCAACTTTGGTGGCCTTCATCAAGATTTCAGCATTGATTTCCATCGCTCGCAAAGCGGCAGCTGTGTCCGTCGTAAAATAAGGATTGCCTGTGCCGGCACCAAAAATCACCACACGGTTTTTTTCTAAATGGCGCATGGCTCGTCGTCGGATGTAAGGTTCTGCAATTTCAGCCATTTCGATTGCTGTTTGAACTCGGGTCGGAATATTTTCTTTTTCGAGTGCATCTTGCAAAGCCAAAGCATTGATCACAGTTGCAAGCATTCCCATATAGTCAGAGCTGGCCCGGTCCATTCCCTCTGCGGAAGCCGCGACACCTCGGAAGATGTTTCCACCGCCAATCACAATCCCCATCTGGACATTGTGTCTATGAACTTCGGCGACATCTTTGGCGATCTGTTGAATCACAGTGGTGTTGATACCGCTGCCATTTTTTCCGGCGAGGGCTTCACCACTGAGCTTCAAGAGAATTCGTTTGAACTGAGATGTCTTCAAAGCGGCCTCGACCTTTCGGTTAGTGAGCTTTTGTTTGTGCAGCAACTTCTTCAGCAAAATTATTAGCTTTTTTCTCGAGACCCTCGCCCAATTCAAAGCGAACGAAGCGCTTGATGGACAGAGTTTCTCCAGTTTGTTTGCCTGTTTCCGCCATGTAGTCTTTCACTTTGATATCTGGATTTTTAACAAAGGCTTGTTCAAGCAAACAGCTTTCAGCTAAAAATTTATTGATCTGGCCAGCCAAAATTTTATCAAGCATCTCAGGCTTTTTACCTTGTTCGATTGCTTTTGCTTTCAAGATTTCTTTTTCCTTAGCAACAAGAGCGGCAGGAACTTGATCAGGAGACAAAGCTAAAGGACTCATCGCAGCCACGTGCAAACAAATGTCATTGGCAAAAGTTTTAATCGCATCTTTGTTCGCAGCAGTTGAAAGCTCAACCATCACACCGATTTTTCCGTCACCATGGATGTAAGTGTGAACCAAGCCAGTTCCTTCATAACGAGCGAAACGGCGAAGAACCAAGTTTTCTCCAATGCGCGCGATGTTCTCTTTCAAAGTCTCGCTCACAGATTGACCAGATTTCATTTTGGTTTCTGACAGAGCTGCAACATCAGTTGGGTTCTTAGATAGAACCGTGCTTGCGACCTCAGCGACAAATGCTTTGAATTGATCATTCTTAGCGACGAAATCAGTTTCTGAATTCACTTCGACGATGACGCCGGTGTTTCCAGAGACTTGAGCAACGACCATTCCCTCAGAAGCCAGGCGGTCTGATTTTTTTGAGGCAGAGGCTAAGCCTTTTTTGCGCAGCCACTCGACAGCGGCTTCAAAATCACCTTTGGTTTCTTCCAAAGCTTTTTTGCAATCCAACATTCCAGCACTTGTTTTTTCGCGCAGATCGCGAACCATCGAAGCAGAGATAGACATAGTTATAGCTCCTTAAAATTTAATCGAGACAGATTCGAATGAGAGAACACAAAAAAAGGGGTCTTCGAAAAGACCCCTTTGGAATTCTTAGCTCTCAGATTCTTCTTCAGAAGAAGTTTCTTCTTTGGTATCAAGCTCAGCTTGAATTTCGACTTCTTCAGCCATTCCAGCAGCAACCAGTTTTCGTTGTTTTGCAACTTTAACCACGGTTGGTCCTTCGGGCTTCTTAGCTTCAGCAGGAGCTGCTTTTCCAGCAGGAGCCGCGCCGCTAGCGGCACGTGGGCCACGAGCTTTTTTATCCGGAGCAGCGTCTTTCGCCATTCCTTCTTTTTCCTTCATCATATCGGAAGCTTTATCAGTCGAAGTGCGAAGCTTTTGTTCGTACTCTTTTGCACCTTCCAAATAAGAATCAGCGATCAAGTTTGCAAAAAGTTTAATCGAGCGAATCGCATCGTCATTTCCTGGAATTGGATATTCGATGGATTCTGGATCTGAATTTGTGTCGGCAATCGCAACCACCGGAATGCCAAGGCGCTTAGCTTCAGCTACCGCAATGTGCTCCTTTGGAAGATCGACCACGAACATCGCAGACGGAGAGCTCTTCATGTCACGGATACCGTTGAGGTAGTCAGACAGGCGGAGATACTCTTTGTCCAATTTTGCGCGCTCTTTTTTTGTGTAAAATTCGATCTCGCCTTTTTCTTTCATCTGATCGATGCGGCGAAGGCGTGCAATCGAAGCCTTAATAGTCTCGAAGTTTGTCAGCATTCCACCCAACCATCGCTTGGTGACGTAGAATTGACCGCAGCGTTTAGCCGCCTCTTCGACTGGCTCAATCGCCTGTTTTTTTGTTCCGACGAAAATTAAACTTCCACCTTCTGAAGCGATTTTCTTAACGAATTCCGCTGCGTTGTTGGCGCGTACAACCGTCTTTTGGAGGTCAATGATATGAATTCCTCCGCGGTTCGTGTACACAAAGTTTTTCATCTTTGGGTTCCAACGCTGTGTTTGGTGTCCGAAGTGAACTCCAGCGTCGAGCATCTCTTTCATGGTCACATTAGCCATGTAAATTCCTTTCTGGTTTGCCACCTTCTCGACAGGGACCTGCATGGAGGCAGGTAATTGCTCACAGGGTAATAACCGATGGAGACCAGTTAGTATCGAGAAGTGAGTAATAGTGGGGAGGAGTTAACACGAAGCTTCGGAATTAGGCAATCTGAGCTTCCAAAAAAAGCAGGCCCCTCACTCTATAACGCAATAAGCTAGGGGGCGGCATTTCCGAAGTGGATTTTGACCAGCAGATCCTTTTGAGTCTGGAACTTTTCTTCCATCCAGGCGGCGACGAAACTTTGCAGACTTTTCGTAGCGCTTTGAACAATTTCGCTCTTTAAAGTTGGCTGGGGAGGAGCTGATTGAAGATGGGGCACGGAAACCACCAATGTTTTATCCTGAAGCTCGAAATTCCATTGGTCCTTCTCGGCACCCGAGAGATCCACGAAGTAATCCACATTCTGATCCTTAGCTAAACTCAAGTGTGGGCCCTTTTTCTGAGAGTCGGCGTAATTGAAAAACTCCAACTTCATTTGCTCAGTGGCGAGGCTTTTGTTGTCGGGCGATCTTTTGAGGGCCTCGCGGATCACGTAACCAGCGACTAAGCTTGAGATCAGAAGAACTGCGATAAACCATTTTCCAGACATTTTGAACTCCTACGAAATCCTAGTTTCTTCGGTTTCGTCTCAATGATAAGAGTTTTAAATATATGTCACCGTCTCAGAGCGAGCACAATTTATCTTTTCGGAAAGCCTCTGTGCAGGATGCACCTGCGATTGCGGAGCTGGTGAACTCGGCCTACCGAGGTGATTCTAGCCGGCAGGGCTGGACAACGGAAGCGGACCTGATCTCAGGTCAGCGCACGGATTGTCTGGCGATCGAAGATATTATTCTCAGCCCCCATCAGTGGATTTTAGTGGGTGAAGACAAAGCATCGTCGAACCCAATTGAGTCTGGCCGCCTGGTTGTCACGGCACTGCTTGAAAAAGTGAAGCCGGAAGTTTGCTACTTTGGAATGTTTGCAGTTTCGCCGAGCTTGCAAGCAAAGGGTGTCGGAAAAATCTTCATTGAAGCAGCTGAGAAATTTGCGCGTGAAGAGCTGGGCAGTCAATGGATGGAAATGACTGTCATCAGTCTGAGAACTGAATTGATGGCCTGGTATGAGCGGCGAGGCTATGAAAAAATGAATGAATTTCGACCATTTCCCTATGGCGACGAGAGAAATG
This sequence comes from Bdellovibrio sp., assembly GCA_043740515.1. GTDB lineage: Bacteria > Bdellovibrionota > Bdellovibrionia > Bdellovibrionales > Bdellovibrionaceae > 21-14-0-10-47-8. The sequence continues at coordinate 11,947 of JAYUCD010000219.1, forward strand.
GAACGCCTTTAAGATCGGATATAACGTTACAAGTTTTCTTGAAGCGCCTGTGAGCTCGAATCGGTATTGGACTCAGTGCTGACCTGAACTTGATTTCCCAATGGATGACAACCCAGAGCGCTGGCGACCAGTTCGGCCTGTAAAAGTGCACCAAGAATATTTTTTTGGGTGTTCACTTGTGTCGATCCGATCCAAAGATTCTCGGCTCCCGGCAATGTTTGATTGGCTGATAATTTCAAATCGCCGTCTCCGGAAAATGAAGGCACGACCAAGATGCGTTCGAACTTCAGATTTTCAAAAGCATTCGGGTAAGCGCGCTTGATCTGCCGTTTTACTTTTTTAAGTGAAGCTCCGACGATGTCTGTGTCCTCAGCTTCTTCATCATCGATGAAGGTTAGCCATTGAGAAGACTGAAGCCTTTCACCAGCCACCTCGACAGGCGCTTGGAAGGTCCATACACAAGGGCCAATCTCGTCTTGAGTGGTGCCATTGAGCACATGAATGTTTTCCAACGCACTGACTGCATGGCCATGAAGTAAATCCAGACCAACAGCCGTCCAATACTGATTTTTAGAAAGCTTTTGCAAAGATTTTGAAGAAAGTAAATTTTCTGGCAGTAAATTTTTCAGAGCCTTGACTGGTCCGCAGTAAATAAAATTTTGTGCATGAATAGTTTTCTGACCATTCACGGTGATATACGTGATTCGTTTTTCTTCTTGATGAAATTTGGTGACGTAGGATTTTGCCAAAAACTCGCCTGAGAATTGTTCGAATAAAAGCGGAGTCCACTCGTGAATGTCTAATTTTGTTTTCAGAGACCGTGAATGAGTGAAATAAGAAATCTCATCATAAAAAGTCGGGGGATGATTTCCGAAACCAACGAAGGGTCGCAGTCCTCCGGATTCGTAGGCTATTGGAGGTCGCTCAACGGATTGAGGAGATAAAGATGTTGATAAAAGCATTTCTAAAAAAGCGATCGCTTTTTGTGCCAAATCGTTCTCTGGCAAAAATCGCAGGCCATTGTTTAAAGATCCGAACGGAGTTTTGATTGCGCGATTCAGGCCACCGAAACTGTCGGAACTTTCGATGAGAAGGACGTTGTTTGTGACTTTGCTAATGGCACTCGCCAAAGCTAAGCCAGCCAATCCGCTACCAATGACGGCGTAATCGTAAACATGAGAAGCTTTTTTGTTCGATGGGGACTTACCAGATGGGGCGTTACCAATAGTTACTTGCATAGATTTTAATTTTCACAACCGATAGAGGTCGCAGGCAAGGCTTAAGAGTCTTGACGGGAAGCGGAATTCGCTTGAGAGGGCAAAAGAGAAACAATCTTTCGCAAAAGAAAGCGAATTGGAGCTTGCAAGAATGGAATTGTGTCCAAAAACCTAGCAAAGGGCGGAGAGCATTTGTAGTAGAAACGAACAAACTGCCGACCGATTTTGGAATCGAGAAGAACTTGATCACGAAAAACAGTCAGAGCCTCGACTTCGGGCGAATGATATTGAAAAGCAGCTGTGGCAATGAAACAGCGGCCTTTGTTTTCTGACGACATTTTTAGAAATGCTTTAACGGCAGCAGGATTCTTTGCCGTTTTTTGAAAGGCCTCAGCCTTCCGTAAAATATCCGGTAAAATGGGAGTAAAGCGTAAAAACAAAGACAGCTTACGAGCGGCTTGTGTTTGGCGTTCGCCGTATTTTGGACTGGTGTCGTAAATACGAAGCAAATCCCAGTAAACTGAGGCGACCACAGTCAGTTCTTGAGTGCGAGCCGAATCTTTGAACAAGGTCGGAGTGAGCTCTCCTTTTTTTGCGTCGAAAACGACTTCGAGAACTTTGATGTACTTCTCGTAAGCCACAGCTGCATCGGAAAAGGCCTTCTCATTCATCGACTGGCGAGCCTTTTTGATCAGGTTGACTCGACCTTTCCAGAGCATGAGTTTTTTTTGCTCCTGAGCCTTTTCTCGAGCGGCTAGAACTCCGCCTCGAGCCACGGATCCACCCAGTTGCGCAAAACAATTTGCACAAACTTGTGGCGGGACATCTGGCATGGTCTCACGCAATTTCGCCAACAGCGCGCCGTCGATGCTTTGTAAATCAGTGGTGGGAGTGCCGCACTTGGGGCAGGGAACTTGGGACATTGTCTCTTATTGTCTTAGATTAGGTGAAGGGGGTCAACATCGACGCTGATTCGAGTGCCTGCCGGAAGCCATTTCTGGTCTCCGAGAACTTGTAAGCAAAAAGAATTCAAACCTCTTTGCTCCAGACCTTTCAGCAGCAGGTGATAGCGAAACTGTCCTCGCAGCTTTGCCATCGGCGCCTCAGCTGGACCAAGGACCTCTATTTTTTCGTAATTGGAATTTTGCATTTTCAATTGCAGTGCACGCTTCGATAAAAGTCGAGCCGCCTCTTGAACCCGAGAAAGATGAATGCTTTGCAGTCGGAAGGAGACGAGCTTTCCAATCGGTGGATAATTCAAGGGCTCTCGATGCAGCAGTTCTTGCTCAGCAAAAGATTCATAATCATGAGTCGTAGCAAAAGTAAGGCTCGGATGATCTGGATTGTAAGTTTGCACAATCACTTGGCCAGGAGTTTTTCCCGCTTCAATATGTCGACCGGCACGGCCACTGACTTGAGTGATCAGCTGAAAACTTCTCTCGGTTGAGCGAAAATCGGGCAAATTAAAACCCACATCGGCCAGCACCAATCCGACCAAATTGAGCTTTGGAAAATCCAGGCCCTTGGCAATCATCTGAGTGCCGACCAAGATATCCGTTTCACCCGACTCCATGCCACGAATGAGCTCTTCGAGATCGGCGCGATTTTGAATTTCATCCCGATCGGCTCGGGCAATTCTGGCTTCTGGAAATAATTTTTGAATGTCAGCTTCGACGAGCTCTGTTCCCAAACCAAGCGGCGACATCTCACCCTCTTTGCATGAGGGACATTCAAGCTTGAAACTTTCATGGTAATCACAGTAATGACAAACCATGTGAGATTTTCCGTGCAGCGTGAGTGTGATGTCGCAATTGGGACATTCGGTGGTGTAGCCGCAAGCAGGGCAGAGAATCAGTTGGGCGATTCCGCGACGATTTAGAAAGAGCGCAGTCTGCTCATTTTTCTCGTAAGAAATTTTCATCGCTTCATACAAATTTGTCGAAAGCCAAAAAGGCAAATCAGGATTTTTGACTTGAGTGCGGAGATCTAAAATCTCAATGGTCGGAAGCGATCGCTCTTGGACGCGGCTGCGCATGCGATGCAAAACATATTTTCCATCTTTGGCATTTTTCCAGGACTCAAGACTGGGTGTCGCTGATCCAAGTATCACCGGACAGTTGGAAAATTTTCCAAGCATGATGGCCGAATCGCGGCCGTGGTACTTCAGTTTTTCCTCTTGCTTGAAACTTGACTCGTGCTCTTCATCAACAATAATGAGACCGAGATTTGGCAGTGGACAAAAAAGAGCTGAGCGTGCCCCAATGAGAATTTTTTTGCGACCTTGAACCATTTCCCACCACTGATTGGTCCGCTCTCGGTCTGTCAGTTGCGAGTGCAAAACGGCGATCTGATTGCCGAAGCGGGCGGCAAATCGATGGATCAATTGCGGAGTCAGTGAAATTTCAGGCACCAAGACCAAGCCCTGCTTGCCTTCAGCTAAAACCTCTTCCAATAACTGTAAATAAATTTCTGTTTTTCCGGAGCCGGTCACTCCAAAAAGCAAGTGAGTGGAGAAGTTTTTGCTTTTACGAATAGCCTCAAAGACGGTCGATTGCTCCGGAGTCAAAGCCTTCGGACCTTCGATGGTCATCTCCGGAATCACTGGAGGCCGCGAAGATTTGCGGACCTTTTCTGTTTGCTTCAAAGGTGGATAGGCGAGAGCGGTTACGCTGCCGATTGGATGCAAATAATAAGAGGCCATCCATTCGAGCCACTTGATAAAATTCTCTGGCAAGGCTTCGTAAGCGAGATCGATGGCTTGAATGGGCTTAATTGCGAATTCTGGCTTGAGAGCTGAGCGCCCCAAGAGCAAACCGTTAACCGAACGTTTTCCCAAAGGAACTTGCACAAGCTGGCCTCTTTGCAAAGAGGCTTGCATTTCTTGAGGTGCAAGGTAGGTCAAGGCTTCGTTGATTGGAGCATCAACAGCCACGCTCCACAACTGAGAGGTCAACGGAACCTCTTGTAAAACTCTTCAATCAAGGGGGCTGCTGGCTGGTTGTTCAGGCCGTCTAATCTTTGCACTGTCTTCTGTCCAAAGCCAGACCAGGCTCCGCGGCCTTTGCCAGAGACAGAAAGAGTTTGAATATTGACCGAGTTGGGACCCCAGCGAACAGTTCTTTGCCGAGGAAATATCAAACCTCGAGAGTAAGCACTGAAGTGTTCTGCAGAAACTTCAACTTCAGAAGATAGGCGAAATTTCCGCACAACGAATTGGTCTTGCTCGATCCAAAAGCCGGGATTCATTTCGAATTTATCAGGTGGAGTTGGAATACCGAATGAGTAATTGATCACTCCGCCTGAGCGACTGAGGCGCACAAAATTTTCGCGGGAGGGTTCAAAATCTTTGATATTTTTGATGGGCTTTTTAGCCATCACATTCGCCGGAACCAATCGCATTTGCGCTAAAGTTTGCGCGAGGTCTTCTGACGAGCGAAAATGAAAATAGCGCTCAATAAATTCTTCGTTCCAACGAGAACTTTGCCCAGCGCGGATTCGTGAGCCATTTGAAAATTGAACGGAAAAAGACACTTGGTCTTTCAATTCTTTTGCGCCACTGACGATTAACTTCATATTGTTTTCGTTTTCGACCAGCCAAGTTTCTTTGAGAACCAGGACGTCGGCGCCATTGGGAAACTGCACCTCTTGCTCGATTTGGTAAATTCCACTGCCAGAATTTTCTGCTGTTTTTTGCAAGATCAAGCTGACCTTTGGAATGGATGCGAGCGACAGCGAAGAAAAACAAAAACTGAGAGCCGCAGAAATCAAAAAAGTTTTCATTAGTTACTTCCTTTCAAATGCTCTGCCATCTGCAAAAGATATTTTTTCAAATCATCCTTAAGTTCGGCGTGAGTCAAGCCAATCTCAATATTTGCCTTCAAGTAACCGAGCTTATCTCCAGCATCAAATCTTTGAGCCGTGAGAGCGTTGGCAAAAACACTTTTTTCTTTGGCTAGCTCATTCATTGAATCGGTCAGTTGAATTTCTCCGCCAACTCCGGGAGCTGCAGACTTCAAGTAATCAAAAATATCCGGAGAGAAAACATATCTTCCAGGCAAGGCCCAGCGGCTCGGTGCTTTCGCAAGCTTTGGTTTTTCAACAAAACCCTTCACTTTAAAATAGCCCTCTCGGATTTGATCCACATCGGCGATTCCGTATTTTGAAACTTCGCTGTCTGCAACCTGCATCACTGACACAGTCGAAGAGCCAGTTTCCTCGTAAAGATGGGCCAGCTGCGCGATCGTTGAAGGCTCGCCTTCCGGCGAAAGAGTGATCTCATCTCCCAGTAAAATAGCGAAAGGAGAATTGCCGAGAACTTTTTCAGCGCAGAGAACGGCGTGACCCAATCCCAAGGGATGTTTCTGACGGATGCTGATAATATTTGCCATCTCGCGAATTTTAATCAAACGCTCAAGCAAATTAATTTTTCCATCTTTGAGAAGCTTGTCTTCCAGTTCGTAGGACGTATCAAAAAAATCTTCGATGGCTGTTTTGCCTCGACCTTGGATGAGCACGATATCTTGGATACCCGCTTTCACAGCCTCTTCGACCACATAAAAAATAATCGGAGCATCAACAATGGTCAGCATTTCTTTTGGAACGGACTTGGTGGCCGGTAGAAATCGTGTGCCTAGACCTGCTGCTGGAATGATAGCTTTTGTAACTCGATTCATAGGCTTTGAGTTGTCTCAAAACCTTGGTCTCGAGACAAGGTGAAAGATCTGTCTCAAAATGAGATGAAAGTCAGGCGGATCTGGCGAATTTTTGATTCTCAGTGGACTTGGCTCGACTAAGCTCTTCTAAAACTGTCACTTGATGTCACTTTCTGATATTCTTGAGACAGAATTAAATCAAAGCTTGCATTGTGTTTTCGGGGGAAAAAATGCGTCGAATCGGATGGGGAGTCGCAGCAGCGATCAGCGTCGGTTTCTTTTTTCAAAACTGTGGCAAATCAGGTTTGGAAACTTCGGATATGACCAGTCAGCTTGGAGTTCCCGGCACTGCGCAGGTCACCTCCGATCCGAAATTGATTCATCTTCCTTTTCCTTACGAAGTTTCAGTGAATCAAATTGCTCACATGAGTTGCGCTTTTCCCGACGCCTTGGATTCGGGCTCAACGCATTTTTCATTTGCTGTTGGTGCTTATGATAACCCAGCGGATGCACCCACTCAAATGTTTAACATTCGACCTTCGGGTCTCAGATTGAGTCCCGCTTTCCTCCAAGCTTTCAGCCAAGCGGCAACGATTTACAGTCCGAGCATTGTAAATATCAAATTGAAGGAAGCGCTTTTGGGATTGCCAGGAGTTGCAGGCAATCAATTGCAACTTTCGTTTCGCAAATTCAATGTTCCAAAAACAGATTTGATG
>JAYUCD010000220.1:0-3848 GCA_043740515.1 Bdellovibrio sp.
ATCGATTCGGATGAAGGAACTTGGAACTCTGGTCGAGATGAAGGTGGCAACAATTTGGGTTATAAAACTCGGCACAAAGAGGGCTATTTTCCTGTTCTGCCGATTGATAAAACTCATAACTTGCGAAGTGAAATGTCTCTAGAGCTTGAGAAGGCTGGCATGATTGTCGAGCGACAACATCATGAAGTGGCGACTGCCGGACAAGCTGAAATCAATATCAAATTCGATTCGGCTTTGGAGATGGGCGATAAGATGATGTGGTTCAAATACATCATCAAAAACGTCGCTCAACGAAATGGGAAGACGGTTACTTTTATGCCGAAGCCGATGTTTGGCGACAATGGTTCGGGGATGCATATCCACATGTCACTGTGGAAAGATGGAAAAAATCTTTTTGCAGGCAACAAGTATGCGGGACTTTCTGAGACAGCTTTGTATTACATTGGCGGAATATTGAAACATGCTCCGGCACTTTGCGGAATCATCAATCCGACCACCAACTCTTACAAGCGCTTGGTGCCGGGATTTGAGGCGCCGATCAAGCTTGCTTACAGTTTCAAAAATCGCTCGGCGGCCGTGCGAATTCCGAATACAGGAGCATCGGCGAGCGCCAAGCGGATTGAATTTCGAACTCCAGATCCTTCGGCTAATATCTATCTAGCTCAGGCAGCGCTTTTGATGGCAGGTCTCGATGGAGTGATGAACAAAATCCATCCTGGAGATCCTTTGGACAAAGATATTTATGGTCTGCCACCGGAAGAGGCTGCAAAAGTTCCAAGCATTCCAGGATCTTTGGAAGAGTCTTTGATGAATCTGAAAACCAAGGGTCAGTTTTTGATGAAGGGCGATGTGTTCTCGCCAGATTTGATCGACACTTGGGTGCAGTATAAAATTGATAAGGAAATTCGCCCCGTTCAGCAGCGGCCGGTGCCTTACGAATTTTATCTTTATTACGACCTCTAGACTGATCTCTAGACGAAAAAAATTACGCGGGATTTCTTTCTTGATGGGCGGCCTCACAAAGGCCGCTTTTCTTTTGGCATTCCAAGGCTTTCAGAGCTAAAAATAAAGTATAAGATAAGCGCGCTCTTTTTTTCTGGAGTTTTATGGCTGAACAGTACAAAAATTTTATGGGAAATTTCTGGTTCCAACGTGAAGATAAAATCTTCACCGTCGGTTTGAATGAAGACGCATTGGAAACCTTCGAGAAGATTGAGTCTTTGGATTTGCCAGCCGAAGGTGAGTTGGTCGACGCAGACACTGTTTGCGGTTCACTCGAAACAGATCAGGGACCTTTGGATATTTACGCACCGGTCGCAGGCTCTATTGTTGAAATGAATAATATAATTTTGGAAGATCCTACTTTGATTCAAGATGATCCCTACGACGCTTGGTTATTTAAAATTGAGTCGGATGAAGAGTACGACGACCAGGATGTTGATGATGAGGAGGATGAAGACGACGACGACGACGACAAAGATGACTGGAAAGACGAAGAAGAGTAATCAAGGAGAGACTATGTCTAAAAAAGGCGCTTACCATATTGATATTGGAATTCCTGATAAAAAAAGAAAAGACATTGCTGATGGTCTTTCGCGAATGCTTGCGGATTCCTATACTCTCTATCTCACTACTCACAATTTTCATTGGAATGTGACGGGACCAATGTTTCAGACTTTGCATCTGATGTTCATGGATCAATACACTGAGCTTTGGAATGCACTGGATTTAATTGCTGAGAGAATTCGTTCGCTGGGCCATTATGCTCCTGGAACTTACACTCAATTTGCCAAACTCACTTCAATCGATGAGCCAGATGGAATTCCAAAAGCCAAAGACATGATTAAAATGTTGGTGTCGGGACATGAAGCTGTTGCGAAAACTGCGCGCTCTGTCTTTCCAGTGGCTGAAGATGGCCATGACGAAGGAACTTTGGATCTATTGACTCAGAGACTTCAGGTGCACGAGAAAACAGCTTGGATGCTTCGAAGTCTTTTGGAAGAGTAACATTCTCTGAAATTTTTTAACATCCAGTCTGAGGCAGCTTGAGATAAGGCTGCGATCGACAGAGCTCATGGTCACATTTTACTTTTACATGAAAATGCGTGTCGTGTCCGCTCACTGGATAAAGTCTTTTGAGAATTTCTGCAGTTGAGCCTTCTTGATCTGTTCGAGTTTTGAGGTCTTGAGTTCGCTTAGCTTCATCACACATCGCTCGCTTGACGGCTATGTCGACAAAAATGACTTCGACTTGTTTTAAATCGAAAGCCTTTTTAAATAATTTCCATTGGTCTGCAACCAAAAACTGATTAGTCACTTTTCCTCGACTGACAACATAGGAAGGCACATTTTCGTCACTTCGAACCAGGTAACGAATATCCGCTTCGGTTCCATTTTGATGGGCTCGATGAGGCGACAGGTGGCCGCCAAACTTTTTTGAAATGTCATTAATCGCAAGTTTTCGACCTGGTAAAACTGTCTGCAAAAATTCTCCCATTTTCTGAAGAGCTTGCGCCAAATCAAGCACTCCAAAAAATTGAGTTCGATCTGGTCTTGGAATGCTAAAGAAAACATCCGGAAGCTTGGTCAATTGGAAAAAGTCTGTGGGATTTTTCAGTCGACCCGCGCCACTGGATCCACTGGCTTGATCCTTGCGAATTTCCCAAGGAAAGTTTTTGTTGGTCACCGGCTCCTTTTCCTCTTTTGGAGTTGGAGTTGGAGCAGGCTGCTTAGGAGCGGGCGTGTTTCCTTTTCCTGGATTGTTTTTCACTGGAGGAGCCGGGGTTGGGGTCTTTTCTTTTGCTTTCTCAGGCGGCTTAGCGGGCTCAAACAGAGCTTTTGCCTCGTCATCATTGGTTCCCACATAGCCTGTTTGTTCCGATGGATCCTCGACAGGTATGTCATCTGGAATCGAGTTCAGATCATCAACCACCTCGGGTCTCAGCGGTTTGGGCGTTTCCTTTGGCGCAGGAGTCTCCTTGACAGGTGGAGCCTTTGGATTTTTCGGAGGCTGTGGCTCTTTAGTTTTTGGCGCGGTCGGCGTATTTTGAACGGGAGTTTTTTCTTTCACCACAGGTTCTTCAACTTTGGCCGGCGCTTGAGCTGTTTGAAACTGGTCATGGTAATAAACTTCGTTTTCCTTATAGAAAACATCCACAAAGTACTGGTCGCAATCTTCAGAAATACAGTAAGCAGTGGCCTTTAAGTTTTCATGAAGCTCAGGATTTAGGGGCTCCAGTAGAATTTTTGAATCTTTTCGCGTTCCCTGAAACTCGACTTCGCCATAATCATGCCCCTCAATTGAAAGCTTGGCCTTCACCGAAGTTTTTCCCGCACTCAAAACAGGACTGCCCATGTTTTTGATTTTAATTTTTCCCGAGTGCCGGACGATTGAGCCGGCTGCTGGTATTGGATTGGATTTTTCCTTAGCTTTCTCTGTTTCTGACTTAGGGATTTGCAGCATTGGATTCATCTCGAAGCTGTGAAAACCAGAAGACTTGGCACAAGCATTTACGAGAAATGTGCAAGCAACGGCTGCGCTAAAAATTTTGAGATGACGTACCATAGATCGATCTTAGATTGCATCTCCAGGGCCAGGCGCTCTCATGGTCATATCGATTTAACTAAAACTAAGATGTTCGACAGCTGTCGATGTTTTTGACAGGTGCATTTTTGGGCAGCTCAATCTTGAATGAGCCAAGATAGAGAACTTAGGGACATCGGCGGGTGTTTTGATCTATGTGTTGGGAATAAGCTAAGAATCCGACAGAAAGGCTAGCGAAGAGAATTGCGATCGAAGGTTTGATCATCATATTAATCTTGAGCGGGATCACTACAGCTTTAATTCT